>CAZFGM010000483.1:0-5922 GCA_964518515.1 uncultured Alcaligenaceae bacterium
AGGCGTGAATTTCCCCCGGCACGAGTTGCCGCGCCCGCTCCAAATCCACCGCCTCGCCCCAGTCAAAGGCCACGAAGATGTACAGGGTTCCGCAAAGTTCACCAGCTGGCGGGGGCGAGGATGTCGTGGCTGGCAAGGGCCTTCTCCCGGAACGGTTAATACTACCGCGCTACATCGTCGGGCGATCTCCCTTTAGCGCTTGGTCTTTGACCATCGGAAACCGCCTAAAGGCGGAACTACAAACTCAAGGTTATTGAGAATTGACGTTATAACAACGAATTGTCAATCCGGCATCTCTCGGTAAAAGCGCTCGAACTGCGGGGCCACCCGCTCAAAGGCCTGGAGCAGGACGGGGTCGAAATGTTGTTGGGGGGAATCGAGGATCACCTGCAGGGCGGCGTTATGGGACAGGGCCGGTTTGTAGGGACGGCGGCTGCGCAGGGCGTCGTAGACGTCGCCGATGGCGACGATGCGGGCGGCCAGCGGAATGTCGGTGCCGGCCAGGCCATCGGGATAGCCGGTGCCGTCGTAGCGCTCGTGATGATGGCGGGCGATGTCAATGGCCATTTGCAAAAAGGCCACCGAAGCGCCGTGCTGCTTGGCGACCTCTTCCAGGGTCTCGGCGCCGATGACGGTATGGGTCTGCATGAGGACGCGTTCTTCGGGGTCGAGCTTGCCCGGCTTGAGAAGAATGTGGTCGGGCAAAGCGACCTTGCCGACGTCGTGCAACGGGGCGCAGCATTCCAAAAGCTCGACGAAATTGGCGTCGATTTGATCGGCCAAAGAGGGGGTGCGTCCCGCCTCCTCGGCCAGGCAACGGCAATATTGTTGCAGGCGGCCCAGGTGGGCGCCGGTTTCATTGGCCCGGTGCTCGACCAGCTTGGCCAGGGCCAGCACCAGGGCGTTGCGGGCGTCCACCAGGTCGCTGGTGCGGGCGCCGAGGCTGCGTTCCAATTCTTGATTGACGGTTCGCAGATGGCGATGGAGCAGGTCGGTGCGGTCCTGGGCTTCCTTGAGGCGCAGGGCGGCCTTGACGCGGGCCTGCAGCTGCACCAGGCTGAACGGCTTGGTGAGGAAATCGTCGGCGCCGGACAGCAGCAGCTGGGCCATGATGTCGCCGTTGGTGCCGCCCGAGACCATGATGATTTTCAGGTTGGGGCAGGGGGGATGTTCGCGGAGTTTTTTGCACACGTCGGTTCCTTCCATGTCGGGCAGGTTGACGTCCAGGAGAATGAGGTCGTAGTTCTTTTGCCTGACGGCTTCGAGGGCCTCGAGGCCGGCGCCGACCTCCGCGCACTGCAGGCCGTCCGAATGCAAGACAAATTTGGAAAACGTGCGGATGCTCGGCTCGTCGTCCACGATCAGGACCTGGTGCACGCGGGGCGCGCCGGGGGTATCCGGACCGCCGTCCCGAACCGGCATCGGCTCGACCCGCGGCAGAAACTCCTGGCCGTCGCTTTTGAGGAATGGCAACAGGGCCCGCATCACCTCCTGCGGCGTGGCGAAACGATCGTCCGGCTGCAGGGCCATCAACTTTTTGACCAGGTGGTTTAGTTCGGCCGGAACGTTGGGCCGCTTGCCGCACACCGACGGCGGCAGCTTATGCATGCGGGCGGCCAATTCCTCAACCATGCTGCCCTTGGACGGAAAGGGGGTCTCGCCGGTCAAGCACCAGTACAAGACGCCGCCCAGGCCGTACAAGTCGGCGCGAATATCCACCCCGCTGGCATCCTGGATTTGCTCGGGCGCCATGTAGTCGAGCGTGCCGAGCAGGGTGCCGGGCTCGGTGGTGCCGGACCGCAGGCGGCGGGCCAGGCCAAAATCCAGCAGCTTGGCCTGGCCTTCCGGCGTAATTTGAATGTTGGACGGCTTGATGTCGCGGTGGACCAGGTTGTGCTTGTGGGCCTCGGCCAGAGCGGAGGCCACCTGGTGCATCAGGTCGCAGGCCTTGGCCGGCGGCAACGGTCCCTGAGCGCGAACGTATTCCTCCAGGTCTTGCCCCGGCACGTATTCCATGACGAAAAAGTGCAGCACCGTGCCGCTCCTGTCGGAGGTTTCGCCGGCATCGATAGCCCCGACGATGTTGGGATGCTGCAACTGGGCGATGGCGCGGATTTCCGTCATGAACCGCCGCAATAGCCGCGGATCGTGCTCCGGCCCGAACGGCAAGACCTTGATGGCCACTTGCCGGCGCATGCGGATGTGCTCGGCCCGGAACACCACGCCCATGCCCCCCGCGCCGAGGCGTTCCAGCACGCGATAATTGCCCAGGATCAAGCCGAAATGCGTGCCCGCTTCAATGCGGTTGGCCTGGTATTCGGTCAACAAGCCCACGTCGGCCAGGCGCGACAAGAGAGCCTCATCCTCGCAATATTGCACCAGGTTTTGCCGTTGCTCGGGGACCAGGGCGTCCCAATCTTCCTGAAGAACCAGGGAGGATTCCAGCAATTCCTTGAGAAGTCCCCGCACCTTCGCCCCCGGCCGGGGCGTAATAAAACTGCCGGATTTTCCGGTGGGGGGAAGAAGGCAGGTTGCGATTTCCTTCATATTAACCCCGGACGGGTGGGAGCAACCTTGTTGCCCGATCGTTCCGTGATTGGAAGGTCGCCAATTCCGGTTGTTCCTGTTCCGGATGAAAGACCGTAGAAGCCACGCAACTATAGGTCACAATGAAGTTCGGGGCAAAAGTGTAACAGCTTGGGGAGACAAGGTTTTACTATAAGTTGAAATTGAAAGGATACAAAAGAATTCATGAGGCATCTGAAATCAGGCCCCGGTAGGACGCCTCCGTTTTCCTGTGGCGTTCCGGCGGGAGGGGAATATCAATCGGGCCGGGCGGATTCGAACCGCCGACCTCCTGGTCCCAAGCCAGGCGCGCTAACCAAACTGCGCTACGGCCCGTAAGGATATTATACCGCGAACGAGGAAGATTGACACAATATTGAGCCGGCCGTGGCTGGCCGCGGCGAGCAAGCGCCGGCTACTAAACGAATGCAACCGGATCAAGAGCCCTTCGGTAGAACAGCCGGCTGCCAGTGGGGCCACATGGCGCCGAAGCCCACCTGGGTCAGTTGGCGCACGTCGCTGCCGTCTGGCCTGGAAAGGTAGAGCTGTCGCAGGCCGGAACGGTTGGAGCCAAAAATCAGCCACTTGCCGTCGGGAGAAGGATGCGGATGGTAGTTCAGCGCCCCTTTGGGCGAGCGGGTCAACTGCTGGGTCTGGCCCTTCAGGGGAACGCGAAACAACTCCAGGCACGAGTCAACTTTGGCCGTGAAGTACACCCACTTCCCGTCCACCGACCAGAAGGGCAGGGCACAGCCATCGTGGAAGTCGGGCACGTCGAGAAAGTGCACCCCCCGGTGGCCCCGGCGATCGGCCAGCTTGTGCAGATTGGTTCCGTCCGGGCGGATGAGATACGGATGACAATGGTAATGCTCGCCGCACAAGAACAGCATCGCTCGGGTGCCTTCCGTTTGGAGAATGGGATAGTTTCGCAGTATTGTATGGTTTTTGCCCGAAGGAAAGGCAAAAATAACTATTGGTTTTTGTCTTTTGATTTTCCGCCTCAAGCCTTTTGTTAAGGAAGGATTATGCGATGAAATATCTGTCACTCCTTTTGGTGCTGGCCTGGAATAGTCATGCGGTCCAGGAAACTCCGGCGACGGACTTGGACAAGCTAATTCACAGGATCAAGCCCACGCCCGCCGAATCTTCCTGGTCGAGCATCCCCTGGCAGCTCGACTTGACGGCGGCCCGCAAGAAGGCCGCCGCCGAGGGCAAGCCGCTGTTCGTCTGGACCATGTCGGGCGAGCCGCTCGGGCAGTGCTGAAACGGCGGCATGGGGGTCCGGAGGTCGTTCGGACCGAAGTTCGCCGAGTTCATCGTCAAGAACTGCGTCCCCGCGGCCCATCCCGGCGGCAACGGCATCACCATCCAGACCGCCGCCGGCAAGGTGCTCGGGGCGCCCAAGCCCGGCTGGAATTCCGACATCACCAAGGGCCTGAAAGAATTCGCCGAGCTGACCGAGATCGAGCGGAAGCCGAAGGAAATCCCGGAAAGCAAAGTGTACCGGTTGCCCCCGCCACCCGGTGGTCTGGTGCTGCGCGTCTACACCCGCGGCTTTGAGAAATCCACCGCGGGTGAGCTGAAACCTATTGAACGGCACGCGAAGGATTATTCCGGGCCGCAGCGGAACTTCCTGTGGCTGACCGAGGCCGAACGGCGCGCCCTCGTTCCCCGCGATTTGAAAGAGGGCGCGAAATTCAAGGTTCCCGACGCCATCGCCCAGCGCCTCTTCTGTCATCACCTCATCGACAACACCATCGGCCTGAGCGGTTTTTGGGACGCCAAACACCTCCGCCGCGGCGAGCTGTGGCTCACCCTGACCGGCATCGCCCGGACGCAATACTTTTTCCGCCTGGAAGGTTTTGCCGACCTGGCCAATGACGCCGACTTCGCCAAGGCGACCCACAAGGGCAAGTTCACCCTGACCGGCCGAATGACGGTTCACGTGACCGAGGGAATCACCCAGCTCGACCTGGCGGCCCTGGGCGATTACGAAAACGCTCACGTTCGCGAATACTACGAGAAGGCGGGCCAGCGGAAATCCCTGACCCTCGGCGTCGCCTTCGAGCTGGCCACGCCGGGTTCATTCGGCTACGGCAGCGTGCCGTTCGCCCTGTGGCAGGGCATCCGCAGTTGCACGCCGGACAGCCCGCAGGTGGTGCGGTACTTTGGAAGCAATCCGTATGGGGAGAAGAAGAAATAGGTTCGAGCCAGGAGCCGCCGCGCCGGTTACTTGACCCAGCTCGAATTTCGCTTGCACCTAAAACCAGAAGCGCACCCCCACGAGCGGCCCCTGCAAATGGACCGCTCGCCTCGGACATTACAACCCGCCCATCTTCGCTGGTGTACGAGCCGCCTGAAAAACTCCGCATTTTTTTGACAACCGACCTGGCAAGTTGCGCCCCGTAAGGATTATCATGAATGAAAACCCCGGAGGAGTTTGCGGTTCCTCCTTCCTTAGCTCTTGTCTATCTTTCGCAAATTCTCGATTCCATGGTTGAACTTGACCCTTTCACACGGCCATAATACGGGTAACAGGTGTTGCCCCTTGGAGGAACGCGCCATGGCTGTCCGGCAAATTCGATTTATTTCCGCTCTCTTGGTGGTTGGCCTGATATTGCTCCTGACCCCCGCCCTGGTCCCGGCGTGTCCGTTCTGCCTGGAAGAGCGCGGGCCAACCCTGGTCGGCGATTTCGCCCAGGCCGAGATGGTGCTCCTAGGCACGTTCACCAATCCGCGCCTCGGCGCCGGCGGCTTCGAGGAAGGCACCACCGATTTCCTCATCGAAAAAACCCTGAAAGCCCACACCATCCTTCAGGGCAAGGGCAAGATCACCGTGCCGCGCTACATCACCGCCACCAAGAGCAAGTTCCTCATCTTCTGCGATGTGTTCAAGAAAGCCATCGACCCCTATCGCGGCGTCGAGTGCACCCCCGACACGGACATGGTCAAATACCTCGCCGGCGCCCTGGCCTTGAAAGCTAAGTCGCCGGCCGACCGTCTGCGCTACTGCTTCGATTACCTGCAATGCCCCGAGTTTGAGATCTCGCTCGACGCTTATCGCGAGTTCGCCAAGGCCGACTACAAGGATTACAAGGAAATGGCCCGCAAGCTCGACCCGCAGGTGCTCGTCGGTTGGCTGAGCGATGCCAAGACGCCGCCCTATCGCTACGGCCTGTACGCTTCGCTGTTGGGCCACTGCGGCAAGGCCGAGCACGGCAAGTTCCTCCGCGACCTGATCGACGATCCGGAAAAAGGCAAAGGCTCCGGCATCGACGGCATGCTCGCCTCCTACGTGATGCTCCAGCCCAAGGAAGCCTGGGCCTATTTGACCGGGGTGCTCAAAACCAGCAAGGA
>CAZFGM010000484.1:0-5860 GCA_964518515.1 uncultured Alcaligenaceae bacterium
GTGCGCGGTCCGATGTCCTCCAGGCGGCCCGCCGCCTGTTCCGGCGCCATGTACGGCGGCGTGCCCATGACCGCACCGCTCTGCGTTTGCCGCGGCGCGTCCAGCTTCTTGGCCAGGCCGAAGTCGGTGATCTTCAAAGCAGTCAGCCAACAGCTATCAGCTATCAGCGGGGAATCCGGTTTCTTGCTGTTTGCTGACGGCTGATCGCTGACTGCTATGAGCACGTTGGCCGGCTTCAAATCCCGGTGGATAATCTGCTGCTGATGGGCGGCGTGCATGGCCCGAGCCAAGGTCTTCACCAGGCTGGCCGCCTCGTGGGGAGGAAGCGGCTTGCCGTTCAGTTTTTTGTCCAGGCTGCCGCCGCCGCAAAATTCCAGGGCGAAATACGGCTGACCCTGTTGTTCGCCGATGTCGTAAATCTGCACGATGTTGGGATGGTGCAAACGGGCCACCGCCTCCGCCTCGGTGCGAAACCGGCCGCGTTCCTCGGCGCCGGCGAACCGGCTGTCGCGAATCATCTTGAGGGCTACCACCCGGTCGAGCTGGAGATGACGCGCCTTATAGACCACGCCCATGCCGCCCTTTTCCAAGGCGGCCAGGATTTCATAGCCCGGTATGGCGGGGAATTCGCCCTGGGTCAGCTGGGAGTCCAAATGGGGTGGCAAGGGCGGAGTCGGCGCCGGCGCCGGCGGCCAGGGGCCCGACGTTTGCGTCGTCCACAGATCGCCCGTTTGGGAAGAGTGCGTATCGCCCATCGTTTTCCCTGGAAGTTGGAGAGCGGCCGGTGTCAACCGGCCGGTTAACATCGGCCGCTCGCCAATCACCCCCGCTCCCTATCACTTGATTAGCAAATCCGCCGGCCGGATTCCCTTGGCGAAGCCGTTGTTTCGGAACGGCCGCGGTTGGTATTCACCCACGATATCGACCTTGGCCGCGGAGGGAAGGCGGTCTTCCATGGCCAGCGCCCAGTAGCAGGCGTTTACCAGAAATCGCCGCAGGCCCGCGCTTTCCAGGTCCTGCGAGGCGCCCATGGTGGTGGTAAAGACACGGGCGGTTTTTCCCTCCACCCCCTTGTAGGTCCGCGTCCAGGCGACCGGCATCATCGGATCGTTTTGCTTGCCTGGAACGGCCTTGTCGGTCGGCTTCATGCCTTCGAGCACCTGGCCCAGCACCAACGTTTGGCTGTCGCCGGGCAAGGGCAGCCGGACGCCGTAGACGTCGGTGGGTCCCCAGATGTCGCCGTCCTTGATGCCGCGGACGATGGGATGGTTTTCCATGCCTTTGGCGATGAGGCCGCGCGTGCTCTGGGAGCCGTGTTTGCCGTGGTGGCTGATCCAGGTTTCGCCCAGGACCTGCCGGCCGAAGCCGCCCGGCCATTCCTTACTGGTCCAGGTGTACTTGGCGTAGGTCTTGCCTTTCTTGATGTTGAAAGCATGCGTGGAAGTGCGCAGGCCGATGATCGGCCGGCCCGATTCAATGTAATCGACCAGGGGCTTCATCTGGTGGTCGGGCAGATCGCGAAAGCGCAGAAACAAGATCATCAGGTCGGCGCTTTTGAGAGCCTCCAGACCGGGAATGTTGTTCACGTTGGGATTGATAGTGCCGTCCTTGGGATCGATAGCGAACAGGCAAGTGCACTTGAAGCCGTGATGCTTGGCGAGAATCTTGCCGAGCTGGGGCAAAGTTTCTTCCGAGCGGTATTCCTCGTCGCCGCTGACGAGCACAATGTGCTTGCCCTTGCCGGGGCCGTCCTGGCCGTCGTAGACGACCCAGGGTTTTTCCTTTTGGTCCGCGGCCATGGACTGTACGCACCAACCGGCCAGGGCCAGGAACACGAGAATACCTGCGCGGAAGGGGGTTGTCATTGGTTTTCCTTTCCAAAAGGCGAGAATTAAGTTTAACAGGAGGGGTAAGGGAAAGGAAGAATCGACCAAAGAAAGCACATCCCCGCACCCGGAACGGTTACTGTCCTTCCGGGACAGTCCTCTGGAATCCATCCTTGGTTGGTTCGACTGTATAGCTAATTGGGTTCCCATAGTCAGGAGTTGTTACCTCGCCCTTGGTTATCCAACTGGATAGGAGATCATTGAGGCGCACGGCGGTTTGATCGGAAAGGATGCAGGCAATTACCAGTTCCCTTATGGCGTCCGGGTCTGTATCTTCCCCAAAGGTGTCCACCCACCAATCCAGGGGCACATCGTCGGCAGCGCTCGGCTCCTCTTGGATGATACGAACCGCCAGTTTTCGTTCTTCATCAATTGCGCTGAAAATTGGATTCCCGTCACGAAGCGGGTTTCTTATCCAGGGCCAGCGCCAGCGATGTGTCTGCCCGGCCTTCCTAACAACCTCTTCCCACTTCTGTTGCCAAAAAGCCTCGGCCTGGGCATATTGGTTGGCATCGGACAGAAACTGCGGATAATAAAATTTTGGCATGACAAATCCTCGATACCTGAAACTAGGACTGAGTATCTGGAACGGCAGCCCAACCGGTTTCTACCTCCAAATCAACCCGAACCCCGCCTCTTAGTTTTGGGTTTCGCCACGTTTTCGAACACGGAGCTTGAATTCCCCCCTCGGCTGCACGGGCACGAATAAATGCGCGGGCTTGCTCGAAACATCTCTCACGAACCTTTTGCTCCGCGGGAGGAAGTTTCTCTTGAAGTTTATCCAACAGCGCGAGCATTTCGCTTTCGGTCGGCGGCTTATCCTGGGACCACGGTTCCGACTTTTCGATTTTGCCGTGCCGAACCTTTACCTGCGGCTGCGCCTTGCCCTGTGCTTGAAGCCTCCCGCGGTGCGACTGTTTGGTCTTTGGGTCTTGCTGATTACCAGCCATGTCCAATACCATTCAGGTGTCGGTTCCTGGTCAGGGCGAGAGCGTTGCCCTTTTTCAGCCGCGCCCGCGCTTTGAAGACGTTGCTTTGTTTTTTCACCCACGGATTAACAGACAATAAAAGTGGCATTAGCGGAGAAAAACCTTTGTTCACTTTTTCTCCCACCCAAAACCCGGATGCGTTTTTTTTATAATAACAAATCTTGTCCACTTAGGGAACGCTTCCCCAACCCCTCCGTGCCAGGAAACCGCGGCCAATCTAGGTCCAACGGTTACAACTTTTTTTCTCGGCCATCATGATACGCCGACCAAGGGGGGTGACCGCCCTCGATTGGACGTGATCTTACATTCCTGATCATGGTCCCGCGAAACTGCCGAACCAGCAACGCCCGCCAGTTTGGGAATAATGTTTTGAAACTTCTGGCTTGCATGGACCCCCCCGACAACCGATAATTGGATCGTTTGGTGCCGAGGCAGGATTCCGGTTTGCCCAGGAAGGTGGTACCCAATGTCCAATTGGGGTTGGTGGGGCGCATTGGCCGTGCTGCTCGGCGGGACCGCCGAGTTACGGGCGCAGATCTTTTTTCCGCCGCTCGTGCCCCAGCCGTTGCCGGCGGCGCCGGCCTATTCAATTCGCGGGCCGGGCCTGGCCTTCCAGTATACGGGCCGCCGGCTACAGGTCGCCGGCTTCGTCGGCGAGCCGGTGATTACCGCCTATTACAATCCGTACAATCCGTTCGGGCCGCCGCCGATTCTGCCCGTTGCCTTTGGCTATCCGGGGGCGATGGATACCCGCATTATCGTGCACTATGTCACGCCGCCGGTGTATGTGACGCCGCGGCTTTACCTGGGCGGCAATCGCGTGGACGATGAAATTGCCGGCGTGGACCTGGACCTGGTCCCGGCTAAAAAGGTACAGCTGGCTCGCGTGGGCGAACCAGCCCCCCGCGAAGCCAAGGTAAATCCACAGGTCGCCGAGGCCCCGCGCAAACCACTTCGCCCCGAAAATCCGCCGCGGGCCCGGATCCCGTGGCCCGATCCGCCCCGGCAAAAACCCAAGGCCCCCGACCTGCCGCCCCAACTAGACCCGGCCGGCGAATATGCCCGCCTGGTCGATCTCGGCGCGCAGGCCTTTCAGAACCAGGAATACGGCCTGGCCGCTCTGCGCTTTCGCCAGGCCACCGAGGTTGACCCCGCCCTGGCCCGCGCCCACTTCCTCCTGGCCCAGGCCAACCTGGCGATCGGCAAATACCTGGAAGCGGTGCAAGCCATCGAAGCCGGCGTGCGCCGCAATCCCAACTGGCCGCGCATGGCCTTCCAGCCACGGGCCGACCTGTACAAGGGCCAGGAAGCGGATTTTGACCGGCATGTAAAACGCCTGCACCAGGTTCTCGACAAGAACGCCGCCAAGGCCGACTTCCTTTTCCTGGCGGCCTACGTGGCCTGGTTCGACGGCCGCAAAGCGGAAGCGGTGCCGCTCTTGCAGCAGGCCCGGCCGTTGGTCGTCGATACCGCCGCCATCGATGCCTTCTTGCGGGCCGCACCGGGCCTGGTGGCGGAAAAGTAAAACGGTAGCCGCAGGCTTCAGCCTGCGAGAAATCCGCACCCTAAAGGGTGCGGCTACCGTTTTCGGATAATCTCAAGGGGACAGTCAATGTTGACCCTACAGGATCACGGCAGTCGGTTGTGCGACGGTTGGACGCGCCGCGAATGGCTGCGCGTCGGCGGCCTGGGCCTGTTCGGCCTTTCTCTTCCCCGCTTGCTTCAGGCCCGCCAAACCACGCACAATTTGGGCGATACCAGTGATCCGGAACGAGCGTTCGGCAAGGCCAAATCCTGCATCGTCCTCTTCTTTCTGGGCGGTCCGCCGCAACACGAAACCTGGGACCCCAAGCCGGAGGCTCCCGCTGAGATTCGCGGCGATTTGCGGCCAATCCCAACGTCGGTGCCTGGCATCCACGTCGGCGAATTGATGCCGCGAACCGCCCGGCTGATGGACAAAATCTGCGCCCTGCGCGCCATGACCACCAGTGACAATGCCCATTCGTCGAGCGGCTATGCCATGGTCACCGGCCAGCCGCATGCGCCGCGCGGCGTGGAAAACGCCAAGCCCGGCGCTCCCAATGACTGGCCGTGCCTGGGCGCCGTCGTCCGCCGGCTGCGCGGCGATCGCGGCGGCTTGCCCGCGGCGGTCACCCTGCCCGAACGCCTGGCCAACGACGGCAACCTGACCTGGCCCGGCCAGGACGCCGGCTGGCTCGGACGAACCGCCGATCCCTGGCTCCTGAATTGCGAGCCTGCCGCAGCCAATTCCACGTTCCCGAACTGACCCTGTCCGCCGAGGTTCCCGCGCCGCGCTTCGATCAGCGCCGCGCGTTGTTGACCGGAGTGAATCGCGGCCTGGACGCTCTCGACCAGAGCGGCCTTTTTGGCCGGTACAATCACCAGACGCAGCAGGCCTTCGATTTGCTGCGCTCGCCGCGTGCCCGGCAAGCCTTTGATTTGAGCCGCGAACCCATCGCCGTGCGCGACCGCTACGGCCGGCACAAGTTCGGCCAGAGCGTCTTGCTCGCTCGCCGCCTGGTCCAAGCGGGTGTGTCGCTGGTGCAAGTGACCTGGAGCCGCATTCCCGGCGCTTTGAATAACGGCCACTGGGACACGCACGGCAAAAACAGCGAAGCTCTGCGCACGGTGCTGATGCCGCCCATGGATCAGACCTATTCCGCCCTGTTGACCGACCTGATAGAGCGGGGCATGCTGGACGAGACTTTGGTGGTGTGGGCCGGAGAATTCGGGCGTACGCCGCGGCTTAACGGCGCGGCCGGCCGCGACCACTGGGGCTCGGTCTTCTCGCTGGCCCTGGCGGGGGGCGGCGTTCGCGGCGGCCAAGCCTACGGCGCCTCCGACCGCATCGCCGCCTATCCGCGCGCGGGCCGCGTCCAGCCGCACGACTTGACCGCCACGATCTTCCATTGCCTGGGATACCGGCCGGAAACGGAAATCGCCGACGCGATCGGCCGGGGGCAC
>CAZFGM010000485.1:0-5851 GCA_964518515.1 uncultured Alcaligenaceae bacterium
ACCAGCGCTGGGCGATCTTGCCCTTCATGTAGGAATCCTGGTTCTGCACCACGCCGGACATGATCGGGTTGGCGGGGTCCATCAGGTTGATGAGCTTTTTGGGATCGCCGATGTATTCCTTCATGAAGGCCGGTTCCGGCAGGCGAACAGTTTCGACCGTATGCGTCGTCAAGAAGCCGTCCTGCACGTTGAAGAACGGGGTAGAGCTGGCCTCGGCGGCGCGGCGGGTGATCAGACAGAAGTCGCCGGCTTCCTGGGCGTTGCGGGCGAACAGCATGCCCCAGCCGCAATCCGCCACGGACATCACATCGTCGTGCCCCGCATGGACATTCAATCCCTGACTGGTCAAGGCGCGGGAGCCGATATTCATCACCACGGGGAGGCGCTTGCCGGCGATGGTGTACAGCACTTCCTTCATCAGGACTAGACCCTGGCCCGAGGTGAAGTTGGTCACCCGGCCGCCCGCCACGGCAAAGCCCTCGCAAATCGTCGCCGCCGAGTGTTCACTTTCCGGCTCGAAAAACATGAGCGGATCGCCCCACAGGTTCTTCTCGCCGTTCATGACGGCGGCATTGAACCCCCCGCCCATGGTGGTCGAGCTGGTGATGGGATAGGCGCCGGCGGCCTGGGCCACGTGGATTTCCACATGGACCACCGCCTCGGCCCCGTCGCAGGTCGTGGGAATACCCGGATATTCAAATTGTGGCTCGCCCCCCTTTTCGACGGTTTGGGGGATTCGCTCGCGAACCGCAGCAGTGCTCATCCGATTCCTCTTTTCCTAATGTCCTTACCTTGCGCCTGTTACTGTGCGTACCGGAGGCGCAAACCCTCTGGGTGCCATTAACGATGATGACGCACCTGGAAAAAGGTGTCAAGGAGAATCACTTCTTTTTATAGTGGACGGCACAAAAAACGCAAGGCAGGAAAGGTGCAAGGAGGTTCCTGGAACTACCCAATTGACTAGAAGTTAGGAGTTTTTTCTTGCGGCCGAACCGTGGGTGGATTAGCATAAGGCGACATCTTGGGAAAAGAGCATTGGTTTGATGCCTTTTCTCCCATATCCGAAGCCTGATTACCAGCAAAGGGGGCCGGTCATGTCGTTGACTTTCCGCTGCCCGGAGTGCCAGGAGTTTATCCACGTCCCGGCGGATGTGGCCGGATTGCACACCCATTGTCCCAGCTGCAACGTCACCGTTCCGGTTCCGGACCATGACTGTCCCCCGGACCCGGAAACCGACAAACAACTGCACGCCAAGAAGCGCTGGGAGGCGGTGGCCACCACCATGGTGGAAACCCCGTCCAACGTGACCCTGGCCTGGATCGTCGCCGGTATTGTGACGGCCCTGGCCGGGGGGATTGTCCTTGTCTTGGTGCTGCTTAGCGGGCCGGGTAACTGAACAACTTTGTGGGCAATCAAAGTCCGAACCGATTGGAGTCCCGGCTTTAGCCGGTACCTTCCGCCTGAAGGCGGGACTCCAACGGGGCACTTGCCCTTGCTGGCACGGGTAGAAATTTTCCGGTATAAAAGTTTTGTAGAGTTTTTTGGGTCCGGGTCTGTGGTATGAGCACTCTCCTAAATCAAAAAGCACGCGCACCATCTCCTTTGGGAGAAGAAGATCCCTTTCGTATCGGCTGGCGGGACCGTATCCGCACCCTTCCCGATGGCACTACCAGGACCGAAAGAATCCCCCTCACCTTGCAGGATGCCTTGCATCCCCAGTTCGGAGACGTGCTTGTGGAAAGCAGCTTGCACGATTTGATTCGCCGCTACCTGGCGGATGTTTTCACGGCACGCACGGCCGGGGATCCCACGGCCCTGGTCCTTTCGGATGTCGGTATTTACTGGGATGATCCCGAGCTGGACCACCACAGCCCGGACGTGACCTTGATTTTCGGCATCAAGAGACGCAAAGCGAACTGGTCCAGTTTCAACGTTGCCGAGGAAGGCGTGCGGCCGCGCACACTCCTGGAAGTCGTGTCGCCAAACACCCGCGTCAATGACGTCCAAACCAAGGTGGACCACTACCACCGCTTGCAGATCCCCTATTACATCATCGTGGATCGCGAAAAGGAAGACAGTCCGTGGAACCTGATCGGCTACCAATATACTCCCCTGAAGTACCTGCCGATGTCCAAGGATGAACGCGGCCGGCTGTGGCTGGAACCCCTGGGCATCTGGATCGGCATCAAGGAGGACCGGGTCGTTTGTTACGACGGCCAGACGGACGAAGAAATCGGCGATTACACGGAAATCAGTCGGCGCCTGGGGGAAGAAAAAGCCCGCGCCGAAGCGGAAAAAGCTCGCGCTGAGGCCGAAAAAACCCGCGCTGAGGCCGAAAAAACCCGCGCTGAAAATGCCGAAGCTCGACTCCGAGAATTCGAGGTTGAACTGGAACGCTTGCGCGGGCAGTCCCCTCCGCCCTAAAAAAACTGCCCTGGTTATTACCTCAACTTGGTCACCTTTTTCCTCGAATGGTTTCTTGGGGTAGAATTCCTCCTGCTTGTCTCTCAAAAACCTTGCTTCTCGGGGAACCAACGGAGAAAATAAAATTTTCCCCCAAAGGCCAGGCCCGGCCGGGGTGAAAGGGGAGTCGGTCCATGTCCACCGATCCGCTGCAACAAATCCTGGATACCGCTCAGAAATCGGGCCTGCTTTCCCCCGGGCAACGAGAACGTCTCACCCTGGAATTGCGGGCGGAGAAGCCGTCCACGATGATGGAGGCCGCCGAGAAACTGGTGACCAAGAAGGTGTTGACGGCGTTTCAGGCCGAACAGCTTCAGGCCGGCCGGGGGACGGAGTGCGTGCTGGCCGGTCGCTATCAGATTCTGGAAAAACTCGGCGAAGGCGGCATGGGGGCGGTGTACCGGGCTCGCGATACCAAGCTCGATCGCATCGTGGCCGTCAAGGTCATGGCCCGGCAGCACGTGAATTTCTCGGACGCCGTCGCACGCTTTCATCGCGAGGCCAAGGCCCTGGCCAAGGTGTCGCATCCGGCCATCGTCCAGGCCTACGACGCCGATCAGGACGGCGAGCGGCTTTTCCTGGTCATGGAATTCGTCGCGGGCGCCAGCCTGAATCAAGTGCTGGCCGAGAAAGGACGGCTGCCGCCGACCCTGGCCGCCGATTACATTTACCAGGCCGCCCTGGGTTTGCAGCACGCCCACGAGCGCGGCCTGGTCCATCGCGATTTGAAGCCCGGCAACCTGCTCCTCTCCAACCAGCGGGAAGTGAAAATCCTCGATCTGGGTCTGGCCCGTTTTGTTCAGGATCAGATCGGCGATCCCACTGTCACCCGCGAGGGCACCGGCCTGGGCACGCCCGACTACATGGCCCCCGAGCAATTCCACGACGCCCGCCACGCCGATCCGCGGTCGGATATTTATTCCTTGGGCTGCACTCTGTATCACCTGGTGACCGGCCAGGTGCCGTTTCCCGGCTCGTCCCTGTCCGACAAGGCCCTGGCCCACGAACAACAGGAACCGCCGCCGGTGGAGGAGTATTGTCCCGAGGCCCCTGCCGGGCTAGCCTGCGTGCTGCGCCGCATGATGGCCAAGCTGCCCGCCGAGCGGTTCGGATCGGCCCGCGAGGTGGCCGAGGCCCTGGCGCCGTATGTCGCCACCTCGTCGCCGTCCTTGCCCCGGCTGAACGCCACGGTGAGCTGGTCGGGCAGCCAGCTCTCGTTCACCCTGACGCGCGAACTCCGGCGGAAGCGCCTGCTTCCCTGGGCGGTTTCTGGGGGGATGGCGGCGGCGCTTTTTCTCGGCGTATTTCTGGCCTGGCCCTGGCTTTTCCCTGGGGAAGTTCCATCCCCCGATCCCGTCGCCGGTCCGACGCCCGTCAAGCCGCCGGAATCGCCGCCGAAGAAACCCGATCCTCCCAAGGTGGTCCCCATCGCCAACGGCTTCACGGTGGCCCAGGACGGCACCGGGCAGTTCCGCACCCTCAACGAGGCCCTCGAGAAAATCAAGCCAGGGATGACTATCCGCGTATTGGATAATGCCACGTACAAGGAGGGGCTCACCCTGAACCGCCCCACGGCCCAGGAAGGCATTACCATTGAGGCGGTAAAAGAGGCTACCATTCTGTTTCCGCGCGGTAAGAACGGCATTCTGATCGTGAATGTTCCAGGAGTCCGTCTGCGTAACTTCCGCCTGCGCCACGACAGCGATCTTTATTACATGATCGCCATGGGTGGTCGTTGCCACGGAGTCCGACTGGAAAACCTCGATATACGGATGGGGGAGAATGTGGTTGGCGGCGTTACCCTGGAAGGCCTGGAAGAGGGCGCCGAACCGGTGGTGGTCCAGAACTGCACGATCAAAGGGGGCATACTCGGCCTGCGCGTGGCTGGCCTGATTACTTACCAGACTCCCAATCTTTGTAGCCGCCTGGTGTTGCGGCAGAACACGATTGTGGACTCCCAGCGTGGAATTATTCTGCTCGGCGCGGTGAAACAGGTCCAGGTGGTGGCCAATCGCATAGCCTTTACCAGCATGTACGCCCTGCAAATCGAGAATATTTTGCCCGGAACCGAAGAAATCCTGATCGCCAACAATACCATTCTGGACTGCAACCTGGCATTTCGCTTTTGGGATGACGCGCAAAAGAAAGACAAAGGCAAAAACATTCGCCTGGTGAATAACCTCGTCCTGGGCAGCCGGGGTCCGGACATGGCTTATTTTGACAGCGCCGGCGACCCCGATAAGCTACGCGGGCCCGGTACGGGCGCCGCCCTGCTCACGGCTTGGCACTGGCAAAACAACTGGCGTGAAGTTCAAATTCCCAAGGGCGACGACTTGGCCAACCGAGGCTGGATTCCGCCCGGAGCGGCCGATGTCCGCAAGGACAAAATGGAAGGAATAAATCGCGAGCCAAATCACGCCGACTTCTTACGGCCGGCCAAGGATTCGCCCCTGGCGACGGCCGGCGCGGGCGGGGACTTCCCCAGATATGTCGGCGCCCTGCCCCCCGCGGAGGCCGCACCCTGGAACTGGCCGTGGACCTGGGACGCCCTGGTTCACCAGAGGCTCACGGTTTCGAAAGATGCCAAGACCGGCGGCCGCTTCCAGACTATCTCCGACGCCTTGGACAAGGTCAAACCCGGCATGACCATCCGCGTGCTGGATGATGCCGTCTACAACGAGTTTGTTTCGATCTTGGATCGCATCCGCCACGCGGGAATTACGCTGGAGGCCCCGCGGCGGGCCACCCTGACGAGTTCCCCCGACGCGAGCAATTCCACGGTTTCCATTCGCGCTCCCCGGGTCACCGTGCGGGGCTTTCGTATCCGCCTGGATCGGTTCGGCGGCTATTCCTTTGACATCGCCCATATCGCCCCAGGCGTCGTTCTCGACGGACTGGATTTCCAGACCAAACACAACGTCTCGACCGCCGTGACCATTGAAGGGTTAAATCTTGGCGGTGACGAGGACCCGGTCATCGTCAAGAATTGCTCCTTCAATGGCTACGGCAAGGCCATCCAGATCGCGGGTAAGATCGTGAAAACGGGAAAACCGTATCCCTGCCGCCGAATCTTATTGTACGATAACCGCATCTCCAATAGCGAACAGGCCATCATGATATTGGGGCATGTCCGGGACGTTGCCATCGTGGGCAACCGTATATGGAATTGCAGTGGGACAGGGTTTTATTTCCACGACCTTTTCCCGGACAGCCGTAATATCCTCATTGCCAACAACTCCCTGATGAACCCGTATCACAGCCTGGAAATCCACGATCCGATGGGAGAGATTCAAAACGTCGTCGTCCGCGGCAATGTCATCCTCACCGAGCGCGGGCCGGACCTGGCGTATCTGGGCAAGGATGCCAAGGCCTACGCGGGCTGGAAGT
>CAZFGM010000486.1:0-5833 GCA_964518515.1 uncultured Alcaligenaceae bacterium
CGTCCTGGCAGAGACTTGTGTACAAAAATACTACCAACTATTCAGCTGCCTACCCGAAGGCGACCGTGAACCCGCGCGGTCGCCTCCGGCTCCCCGCTAAACGCTCACCCTAATCTTATGTTACTCGGGAATCTGAATCCCGCGGGCGCCGGCCTGCAACCGCAAGGTTTCGCGGATGGCGGCGTCGAAGGCCCGCTGGGCGGTGTTGGGATTCCGCTTCATTTCCTCGCGGATGAAGGCCTCGCGCGCCTTGCTTAGCTCCGTGATCTCCTTTTGCAGGCCGTCGCGCTCGGCCGACATTTTCTTGACGTGGGCCACGCGCTCTACCGGCGTCATCTTCTTCATGGCGTCCGACAGCTCCTCGGTTTTGAGCGTTTTGATATCGAACTTGGGATCCAGGCGGCAGCGATCGACCAGGTCCCAGTCCTGGCAGCGATACAGGGCGCTGTTCTGGGCGGATACGCGGCCGGACAGGACTCCGGCCCCCTGCTTGGCGGCGTTCTTGGTCTGCTCGACCTGGTTGGCGGCCTTCCACATGTCCTTGCCATAGGCGACGTAGGTGGAGTTCAACTTGCCGGCCAAGTCGGCCAGTTTCTTGTCCTGGGGCGCGTTGATGACGATGCGCGAGTTTTGATCGATGTTGGCGAACCGGCCCTCGGCCAACGAGGCCAGCTCGCGCCAGGTACGGGCGTCGCCGTCGTCGGCGCCGCCGCAGTAGATTGGGTTGATGATGATGCCCTTGGCCTTGGCCAGGTCGGCGGCCTGCTTCATGGTCACCAGCGGATCCTGGTTGGCCGGCTCGTTGCCCGCCACGAAGATCAGCTTCAGGGCGTCTTTCGCCGCGGACCATTTTTGCTCCACCACCGCGTCGCGGGTGACGCGGGCCACGTATTCCTCGCCGCCGTTGATGGTCAGGTCGAAGAGCTTCTTGTACAAGAGGTCCAGGTCGGTGGTCAGGTCGAGCTCCTTGCGGACCCAGCCCTTTTTGGCGTCGTAGGTGGTGTGGCCGTAGCTATACAGGGCCACGCGCAGATTCGGGCTCGGCTTGGCCTTGGCCAGTTCGTTGACGATGTCCCACAGCTTGTTCTTGGCCGACTCGATCAGCCCTTGCATGCTGCCGGAAACGTCCAGGCACAGCACGACGTCCACGTCCTTGCCCTGGACTTGGCCTTTGGGGATCTCGGCCTTCGGAGCGTCGGCCCGGCCGGCGCTCTGCCCGATCAGGACCGCCATAGCCAAGGCGGCGGCCACACCGAGAAATCTCGTGAGCGATTGCATGTTCTCCTCCTCTGAAGGTTACGGTTTTTGATTTCGGATTTTCAGCCGCGTCGCGCCGGCGCCAGCACGATGTCGAACGTTCCCGTCCGATAGGCCTGGCCTCCGGCAGTTTTCTGCGCGCGCAAATCGATGATCAGGGAATCCTTGATCCAGGAATCGGTTTTCTGATGGTCGTCGCCGCGGAAATAGAGTTGGGTGATCAGCTCGCGGTAGCCGGTGGCGCGAATCCAGAAATGGATGTGGCTCGGCCGCCACGTGGTGCGGTCAATGCGGTAGGCCCCGGGCTTGATCGACTCGAATTCATAGCGGCCGTTTTCGTCGGTGACCAGGCGGGCGCGGTTGACGAAGACGTCGGCGGCGGGCGGCCGCTTGGGATCGTCGTTGTCATAACGGCCCTGGTGGTTGGCTTGCCAGATGTCGAGGACGGCATTGGTCAGCGGCCGCTTCGTGTCGTGGCCGAACACCCGCCCGTGGATGACGACCACCAGGCCCGGCTCCAGGGGCGGCGTCACCTTGCCCCGAAACGGCGCCCCCTTGCGATGAAACGGGCCGAGGATGTTGTCTTCGGTGACGGCCAAATTCCCCGGAGGCTTCGGCTGCCCCTGCGCCGCCGGCCGCGGCTTCTCGCCAAGGTATCGGCCGTAAGCTCCCAGGCCGTCGCCGCTGGCCTCCGTGGGCAAAACGTCCGCCGCAAGAAGGATTCCCCCGGCGGCGGCAAAGCCGAATCCCTGCGTGACGAAATCGCGTCGTGAAAACTGCTTCATGGCTTCCCCTTCAAGTAGTGCCTTCCAGCAGACGCGAATCCGTCTTCGCGTCGTTTTATTGTAACCGGAAGAGGTGGGCTGAGTGTAACGGGTTAGTAACGAGGTGGAAAGGCCGAGATGCAAATCCGAAATCCGAAACAAATCCGAAATTCGAAATCAGTCCGAGCCGGAAGCGTAAGCGACGGTCCAAACCACAACCGTCGCTTACGCTTCCGGCTCGGATTAAAATTGGAAAACGAGAAAATTTCGGATTTCGAATTTGTTTCGGATTTCGATATTTGG
This sequence comes from uncultured Alcaligenaceae bacterium, assembly GCA_964518515.1. Taxonomy (GTDB): domain Bacteria; phylum Planctomycetota; class Planctomycetia; order Gemmatales; family Gemmataceae; genus CAZFGM01. The sequence continues at coordinate 2,325 of CAZFGM010000486.1, forward strand.
ATTTCGATTTTTTTTATCGCGCCGGCCCGTCCTCGTTGATGATCGTGGTGCTTTCGTCTTCCCGAACGGGCCCGCGTTCGAGCTGGTCGGCGGTCAGGAAGATCGTGAAACGGGTGTCGCCGGCGCGCAGGGCGCGGGCGGTCACCGCCAGGTCCAGCTTGGCCCCTGCGGCCAGGGAAGGCAGGGCTTGGAAGATGACACTCTGGGCTCCGTCCGGAGTCTTGTCCCCAAGCTGGAACTCGGCTCCTTTAGCTTGCTGAAAGTTCATGGCGTCGGGAACCAGGGCCCGAATTTGCACGTTGGTCGCCGGGGCGCTGCCGGTGTTGAGCACCTGAATCGTGAAACTGGTCTCCTCGCCCACCACGACCGGGTCCCGAGTATCGACCATTTCCAGGGACAGGGCGGAGATGCCGCGAAAATCGGTGCACAGCTCGGCCTTGTCGCGCAAATTCCCATCCGCCAGAACGTCCGCCCGCACGCAGAAATTGCCGGCCGCTTGCGCTTTCAGCACCAACTCCACCGTCCGGCTCTGGCCCGGTTGCAAATCTCCCAGGACCCACGCCGCCTGGCCTTCAGCGAACTGCCCCTTGGCGCTGGCCTTGTCGAAGGTCAGCTTGTCCGGCACCTGGGCGGTGAGCAGGATATTGGTCGCCGGAGTTTTGCCGGTGTTGGTGACAGTGAGAAAATACTGGGCCGGCAAATTCAGATATTGCTGCTTGGGACCGGTCATGGTCAGGGTGACTTTGCCCACCGCCGGGACGCCGTCCGCGGGCGGCATGCGGGCGCCGAGGCGCGTGGTCACGCACTGGCCATGCTCGAACTGGACGCGGGTGCAATTCTTGACGTCGCCGGCGCCGAGCGGGGCCAGCACCAGGACGACGGTGCGTCGTTCTCCGCCGTGCATGGTGCCGAGCTGCCACTGGAGTTCCGGCTTGGTCTGGCTCGGTTCGGGGTTGGCGCGGACGAACGTGGCGTTGGCCGGCAGCGGATTGCGCAAGAGCACGTGATGGGCGGCCGCCGGCGAGCAATTCTCCAGGCAAATGCGGTATTCGAGTTCCTTCTCCTCCGGGGCGCAGGCGGCAACGCGGACCTTCACCGTGACATGCGGCGCGGGCGGATCCAACGGCGGCGGCGGCACGGGGATTTCACAGTCCGCCGAAAGCGGACACGGCCAAACCGGAAGCGGAGGCAGAGGGATTTCCGCGGGCAACGTTACCAGGATGGCCGAAAGGGGGTTACTTTCCTCGGCGCTCGATTTTTCCCCGGCGACTTCGGTGGGGGTCTGGCCCGGAGCCAGGGTTCCTCCTATAAGCCATAATCCCAGGAGGACTTTGCCTGCCCTTTGCCCAAACATGGCCTCACCTCGATGATCCGGGGAATCTTCCGTTCCGCGTTGGAGTTGCTCTTTGATTTTCCAGACTGGGAAAGGAAAAATCTGCCCGAATCGGCCATCTTGGGTGAATGCTAGTCCTTAACGGACCCCTACAGCCGGTATTTCCGGATTATTTCACCCTGACGCAGTGTAGTCGTCACGCTCCGCGTGACGAGGCTTCCTCACGCGGAGCGTGAGGACTACACTGAAACCAGTGACGCTCCCAATGGGGTTGGAAAGGGATAATGAATGCTGGGAACCCCCAGGGCTCGAAGACTCACCTGGGACTTGAGGAGAAGGGGTTAGTTTTCCACGGCCGGCTGCAAGGCCCGGCCGTTGCCGTCGTAGAAAGCATCGTGGAGCAAAAAGATTTGCGACACCTCAAGGCCCAGGCCGGACAGCTGGCGGCGCAGCTGTTCGAAGGCGTGTGGGCCGAGGCGGCGGGCCACCAGGCCGCGCGTGTGTTCACCGCATAGATCGATGTCCACCGGCCGGCGACAGTGCAGGGGAAAGGTGCGAAAAGAAAGCGTGCCCAGGTGATGGCAAATCGCGCAGCGTTTCTTGTCGGTGCGCGCGATGAGCGGGTCGGCCTCACCCAGGGCCAAGGCTTCCTGGCAGTTTGGACAATAAGGCCGGCCGGCGATCACGTCCCAATGCCCCTGGTGGTCGCCGCATTGGGCACAGGGAACCCGCGGAAAAACTCGGTCGGGCGGGGCCAGGCGAATGTTGTCCATGGTCATACCCTGGTGCACAAGAGAACCTGCTCCACGAAATAAGGCATCCTCCTTCATCGGCACAACCGCTGTGCCGACGTGATTCTTTCCGGGGGTGAAACGCGGCAAGCGGGGAAACTTGCGGAGAGAGGAAAAAACAGCTTTAGCAAGCGGGAGCATCAGCCCTGATGAAATATCCTTGGCGGATTAAGAAATCAGGGGCAGAGTGCCGTCGGCTTCGAGTACGGCGATCAGGGGTTTACCTTTAGCCGGCATTTCTCACCCATCTCGTGGCTACTAGAAGGCAAGTAGCACGGATTTCCTAATCCGTGGATGCAAAACGGCTTGGGAAATCCGTGCTACATTTGGTGAGAAATGCGGGTTAGCGCCCGGATGATCTTGGCAATAAAGATATCCTTTTGCAAGCATCCTGCGAGCGCTAAACGTAAACTGCCACCACCCTCCCCTCTTCCCAAGAAACCCTTTCCGGCGGTTGACAACCGGAGAGCGGCTACTAAAACGTACCCCGGAAGGGCTAAAGTAATCCGGTAATCAAATCGGCAGGAGGGCTATATGTCGCCACTCAATCCCCCTGCGGCCAGCGGGCCGGCTACCCCCGCATCGACCCAAGGGGCCTCCAAGAAAAGCGGCTGGCACCGCCGCGGTTTTATGGTGTCGTCGTTCGCCACCGCCTGGGTCGCGTTCACCGCTTCCATGGCGGCCATGTTCCTGGGCACGCTGCGGTTTTTGTTCCCCAACGTCTTGTCCGAGCCGCCCACTTCGTTCCGGGCGGGGGACAAAAATTCCTTCGAGGAGGGCAAGGTCGAGGACAAGTTCAAGGAAGTCGGCGCCTGGGTCATACGCGGCCGCAATGAGAAGAACGAGCCGGTCCTCTATGCCCTCAGCACCACGTGCACGCACCTGGGCTGCACGCCGAACTGGCTCGAGGCCGATCGCAAGTTCAAGTGCCCCTGCCACGGCAGCGGCTTCATGATCAGCGGCGTCAACTTCGAAGGGCCCGCACCCCGCCCCCTCGAACGCTACGCCATCAAGGACGACAACGGGCAGATCGTGGTCGATAAATCGCGCAAGTTTCAGTTCGAGCTGGGCCAGTGGAAAGACCCCGACTCTTTCATCCTCGTTTAACCCCAATAGTAGTACAGAGGACACAGAGAAATCAATTGGTAAAAGAGGTTATGACAAGAAGGGAATCGAATTTTCACTATTCAATTTTGTTATTTCCTCTGTGTTCTCTGTGTCTCTGTGGTTAATAGAGAATTATTCCCTTTTCGAACTTAAGGACGCATCCATGGCGATCGGAGATTGGATACGCAACTCGCAGGTGTGGAAGAGCATCTTCCGCCACCCGGCGCCGCGCGACCGCCGCAACCGCGTGGTGGTCATGCTCACCAACGTCTTTTTGC
>CAZFGM010000487.1:0-5802 GCA_964518515.1 uncultured Alcaligenaceae bacterium
GGATACGGATTCCCTCGTCAACCTGGGCGCCGCTCTGGCGGAAAAGGGCGATCGCGATGGGGCCATTGACGCCTACCGCGAGGCACTCCAAATCGACCCCAAGCATTTCTTTGGGCACTTCAACCTGGGCAACGCCTTGCGGGCCAAGAAAAACCTGGACGGCGCGATCATCTGTTATCGCCAGGCCGCTCAACTCCGCCCCAACGACGCACTGGCGTTCCACGCCTTGGGCAACGCTTTGACCGACAAGGGTGATCAGGAGGGGGCTTTCGTCGCCCACCGCCGGGCGATCCAGAACGGCCTCAAGGATGCCACGGTCCACTACAACCTCGGCAGGGTCCTGAAAGGCAAGAATCGGCTGGACGAGGCCATCGCCGAATACCGGAACGCCATCCAGCTTGAGTCCCAACATGGGCTGGCCCATGGTGGTCTGGGCGAGGCGCTGCTCCAGCAGGGCCACTTCGCCGAGGCCTGCAAGGCCTCCCAGCGCGCTCTGGACCTGCTGCCGGCCGGTGACCCCGTACGCAAAGTGGCGGCGCGGCATCTGCAAAAGGGCGCGGTCCTGCTCGCCGTGGACAAGAAGCTGCCAGCCATCCTCCAGGGCGCGGCCCAACCCAAGGATGCCGTCGAGAGGATCAACCTGGGCTGTCTCTGCTGGCAGTACAAAAAGCGTCACGCCGCCGCCGCCCGCTTTTACGCCGGGGCCTTCGACGAGCAGCCGCAGCTCGCCGAGGACCTGCGGCGGCCGGTCCGCTATGACGCGGCCAGGGCGGCCGCCCTCGCGGGCTGCGGCCGGGGCATAGACTCTGACAACCTCGACGAACAGGGACGTGCCCGCTGGCGCCAGCAAGCCCTGGCCTGGCTGCGCGCCGATCTGGCCCTGTGGAGCAAGCACTTGAAGAGCAACACCCCGGCGGCCCGCGTCGCCACCCAGAAAATGCTCCAAGACTGGCAGCGCGATCGGGATCTAGCGGGGCTGCGCGAGCAAGCCGCCCTGGACAAACTGCCCGACGCGGAGCGGCAAGCATGGGCCAAGCTTTGGGCTGATGTGGCCATCCTGTTCAACCAGGCCGCCGGGGACGATCATCCAGGAAAATTGACCCTGCGGCTCAAGCAAGAAGATTCCCTATCCGCCAATGATCCGAAAGACAAGGTCTTGGGCAAATCGCACCACAAAATCTATCCGATCAAGTTGGAAGCGAACCGGACCTATGTCATCGACATGGTGAGTAAGGAATTCGATACCTACCTTCGCCTGGAAGACGCGGCGGGCAAACAGCTTGCCGAAGACGATGACAGCGGCGGCAACCTTAACGCTGGCATTATCTTCACCGCTCCGAATACGGGGATATACCGGATCATTGCCACCTCGTATCAAGCGGCCACAGGGAGGTTTACCCTGACCGTGCATGAAAGAGACGAGGCTAACAAGGCAAAGGAAAAGTAGGATCACGCTCCGCGTGAGTCAAACACGGCTTTCGCAGCAGCGAAGTGCTGAAGAAGGGCCGCGACTTCGACTCACTCCGCGCGCGGTCGGACTTCAAAGAATTGATCGCGGCACTGGAAGCGCGGCAGCCGTAGCTCGATTTGAACGCCCAAGCAATAAGCAATTGAAAAGCGGCCGGTGAGGTCCTTACCGCCAAGCAAGCCCCTCACCGGCCCGGCATCCCCCGGCGCTCGGTCTGCGCGCCGGTTGATGACCACTTTATTGTACGCAGACCGCCATTTGTGCAAAGGAGATTCTCCATGGGACCGATTCATGAGATCCGCCTCGAGAGGCTCGGGCTCGAGAAGCTCGAGGACCGGCTCACTCCCAGTCTGTCACTGGTGGGCGTTGCCGGCGCGGACCACGCGCCCTCGCCTTTGGCCTTCAACGGGTTCGACAACCCGGCGCCGGGCGACTTCCATCCCAACTTCGATCGTTCCGCGACGGCGATCGCCGCGACCGATGCCACCGGTAATCCCACCATCGGCAACCCGGGTTTCGGCAACGAGGGACCCTGGTCGGCGCACTACGTGAGCCAGGTGATCAGTTGCACGATCGAGCCCGATTGTCCGGCGGATCCTAGCCCGTACGTGCCGCACCCGTAAGTTGATGGTTGCGTGGTGGATCCGGTGACCAAGGGAAGAGTAGCCGCGCCCCTAGACGGGGGCGGCTATGTGTCAGCCGCGGGTATCGCCCCGCGGACTGACAACTAGGGGCTATCCGAAAGGGGACAGGACCCTTGAATTTGCCACGAGGATTAAGATAAGGAGTTACGGCACAATTAGAGGGGTCCGGTCCCCTTTTCGGACAGCCCCCGAGTTGAGTTCCTGCAACCTGAAGAAGATAAGGAGTCGCATCCATGTTCAAGCACTTGTCGTTCCGCATTAGTACCAGCGCCCGGCCGTCCAGCCGCCGGTTCCGCCCGGGCGTCGAAGAGCTCGAGGCCCGCTGCCTCTTGTCGGGGGACGTGATCCTGGAATGGAACGCCATCGCCCTGGACGCGGTGAAAGGCGATTACACTCTGGGCCAGACCCCCGACCAGGGCGGCCCCACGCCGGACTCCCGCGCTCTGGCCATCGTCCACGTCGCCATGTTCGACGCCGTCAATTCCATCGACGGCCGCTTCACGCCATACCTCACGATGGCCCCGAACGGCCAAGGCGCCTCGATAGAGGCGGCTGTCGCCCAGGCGGCCCACGACACCCTGGTCCAGCTCTACCCAAGCCAGACGGCGCGGTTCGACGCCGCGTTGACCGTTACCCTCGCCGGCGTTTCCGACGGCCAAGCGGAGGCTAAGGGCCTTGCCGTTGGCCATTACGTTGCGGCCGCGATCCTGGCGGCGCGGGCCGACGACGGCTCGAACGCCACATCGGACTACCATCCGATCGGCAAGCCGGGCCATCACCAGCCCGACCCGCTGCACCCCGACCAGGGCTTTCTGACGCCGGAGTGGGGCCAGGTGACGCCCTTCGCCCTGCCGGATGTGCTGGCGTACCGTTCGCCCCCGCCGCCGGCGCTGAGTAGTGCGGCCTACGCGGCGGCATTCGCGGAGGCGGCGATGCTGGGCGGCGACGGCACGACCACGCCGACCCTGCGCACCGCCGAGCAGACCCTGATCGGCCTGTTCTGGGGCTACGACGGCAGCCCTGGCCTGGGCACGCCGCCGCGCGCGTACAACCAGATCGCCCGCATCGTCGCCGCACAGCAGCATAACAGCGTCTTCGACAACGCTCGCCTTTTCGCCTTGGTGAACGTCGCCATGGCCGACGCCGGCATCCAGGCCTGGGACACCAAGTACGTCTACGACTTCTGGCGGCCGGTGGTGGCTATCCGATCGGCCAACACCGACGGCAATCCGCTCACCACGCGCATCGCCGACTGGACGCCGTTGGGCGCGCCGCGGAGCAACGATCCGGGCGGAACAAACTTCACGCCGCCGTTCCCGGCGTACACCTCCGGCCACGCCACCTTCGGCGCCGCCATGTTTCGTACCCTGGCCGACTTCTACGGCCTCGACAACATTACCTTCTCGTTCACTTCCGACGAGTTCAACGGCGTGACTCGCGACCAGAACGGCGCCGTGCGCCCGACGGTCACGCGGACATTCCCCAGCTTGAGCGCGGCCGCCGAGGAGAATGGGCAGAGCCGCATTTATCTGGGCATCCACTGGAGTTTCGACAAGGTCTACGGCATTCAGGCGGGCAACACCATCGCCGACTACGTGTTCGCGCATTGGCTACGGCCGATCGACCACGGCCACGGCGCCCACAACCACTCCGCGGTCCACCCCGGCCAGGCGGCGGCCGCCGTTCCTGCCGCCGTCGCTAGCTTGGTCGCCGCTCCGCCGCTTGACGGCTTGAAGACGCCGTGGGCGACCCTGCCGAGCAGCCCGGAATTGACGGCGGCAAACAAGGGGACGGCGATGGCGCCCATGGAGACGACGGCCACGGCCGCCGGCGCCCGAGCGCCCGTTTTCGTCTCGGCAAGGCATTCGTCGAGGGGCGCCCTCCACGCGGGCGACGCCGCGCTGATCGACCTGGCATTCCACGACCTGGACTTCCTTGACTCCTTGAGTGCACCGGTGTAAACGGACTTCTCCTGGATGAACCACCGGCAACAGCGCCTTTTGTTTCTTGGTTTCTGGATCGGCGGCGTTGTGGTGCGGGGTGGCAATCGGTATCATGGAGCGAGGAGGAGGGAATACGCTATGTCCGAAACGTCGCGCGCGTGGAAGTATCTGGAACGCAGGCCCGGATCGAGCTACCAGCAGCTGTGCATCAAAGGGAAACGCATCTGGGCGTGGACGCTTTACTGCGAGTCCGTCGCCGAAAGGGAACCGCGTACGCCGGAACAGCTCGCCGCCGACTGGGGCGTTCCGCTGGAAGCGGTTCGGGAGGCGATTGAGTATTGCGCGAGCGACCCCCCGGAACTCCGCGAGGATTACCGGAAGACTCAAATCTTGAGGGAGGCGATCGGCATGAATGACCCCGCAATCGCACGCAGCGGCAGGCCGCGCTCCCTCTCGACTGAGGAACGCGCGAGGTTGGGCATATGAGGCTGTACCTCGACGACGACAGCGTCGATCCGGGCCTTATCCGACTGCTTCGCCGTGATGGGCACGATGTCCAAATCCCCGCCGACGTCGGACTGGCCGGCATCAGTGATCAAGCCCACTTGGCTCATGCCATCCGTGACCGGCGCGCCATCTTGACGCGGAATTACAAGGATTTCGAGGACTTGCACGATCTCGTCGTCTCCGCCGCGAGCGGCCATCATTGCGGCATCCTCGTCGTCCTTTTCGACAACAATCCGCGGAACAGAATGTCCCCGGGAGACATCGCACGCGCCGTTCGCAATCTGGAGAAGGCGGGCGTCGCCATCGCCGATTCCTATTACGAGTTGAACCACTGGCAATAATAGTTACACTCCGCACCGGCTCGGCGATGACTGCCGAAATGCGAAATCCAAAATGCGAAACCAGGGTAAAACAAAACCCACGGGCCTTGAGTCCAGGCCCGTGGTTTTTCTAATGTGTAGGGAGAAGCTTTAGCGAAGCAAGTCCTGGACCAGCTCTTGGAGAGAAGAATCCTGTCCTGGGCAGGGCGGGCAAACCGGCGGATGGCAAGGCGGCGTGTAAACCGGCGGCGGGCAATATACCGGCGGCTGGCAGGGCGGCGGGCAGTAGACCGGCGGTTGGCACGGCGGCGGGCAGGGCTGATAAACCGGCGGGCAGTAAACAGGAGGCGGGCAGGGCCGGTAAACCGGCGGGCAGGGACGATAAACCGGCGGGCAGGGACGATAAACCGGCGGGTGACAGCGGGGGGGATAATAACAGCCGTGGGATTGTGCTTCATCCGCGGCCATGGCGGGCACCGACAAAGCCAGACCAGCGATTGCGGACAGCATCAACTTGCGAAACCACCTCATGATCAACTCCTTGCTGCGGGGCAGCGGGCAAAGGTCCAGGACGCTCTTATTTTTTCTGGCTTGTGGCGTCCTTATACCGGAAGATTGCCCTCGCCCAAAAAACCCGGCCAAAATTTTGACAAAGCGTAAAAAGATTTGTAACCGTTCACTCCCCGGTTCGAGGGTGGCAGTATTTGTGGGGCAGGATTCCGATCCTGCCGGGGTTGGCAGGATCGGAATCCTGCCCCACAGCCGAATTACCCTCGGGAATAAAAGATAGGTGAACGGTTACAAAGATTTTTTATCCGGGCCTCTCAGGCTGGAATGGGGCCCGCAACCGAATTTGACGCGAGTGGCGAAATGATAATCCCAATGGCAATGGAATTAATGACTTGCAACATTTTCCACTC
>CAZFGM010000488.1:0-5794 GCA_964518515.1 uncultured Alcaligenaceae bacterium
AGTGAGTTATGGAAAAAGGCTCGGTCTTAAAATAGTTTTGAGACTTTGAGACCGCGCCAATCAGGGGATTCCTGACTCCTGACTCCTGATTCCTGACCCTGAGTTATCCTCGGGTTTTTTCCAGGGCCAGCTCCTTGCACTTTTTCAGGTCCACCTTGCCGGTGCCCAGGACCGGCAGCTCGGGAATCTGGTAAAAATCGCGCTCGCGCGGCACCCACAGGTTCGGCAGGCCGCGGCCGTTGAGCTGCCGCCAGGTTTGCGGCACCTCCATGCCCACGTGCAGCACGATCAGTCTTTCGCCTTTGCTCTCATCGGGAACCGCCGTGACCACGCATAGCCGGTCGCTGGTGCCCAGGATGGCGTGCAACTCGTCCTCGATTTTCTGGTGCGGCACCATCTCGCCGCCGATCTTGCTGAAACGCGCCAGGCGATCGGTGAGGGTGAGGAAGCCGTCCTCGTCCATGCGGGCGATGTCGCCGGTGACGTACCAGCCTTCGCGGATCGCTTCCTGGGTAGCTTCCGGGCGGCCCAGGTAGCCGGCCATGACGTTGGGGCCGAAAACCAAGAGCAGGCCTTCCTGGCCGGGCGGCAGCGGGGCGAACGTGTCGGGGTCCACGATGCGGGCGGCCACGCCCGGCAGCGGCTGGCCGATGGTGCCGGGCTTGTTGCCGATCTGCCGGAAGCCGTGCAGGTCCACGTCCGGGACATTGACCACGGCCGCCGGGGACAATTCCGTGCAGCCGTAGCCCTCCATGGGTTGGACTTTGTATTTCTCCTGGAAATCCTTGGCCAGGCTTGGGGGCAGCTTCTCCGCGCCGCACCAGAGAAAGCGCAGCGCGGCGAAGTCGCCGGCCTCGCAGCGCTTCAGGCACAAACGCAAGAAGGTCGGCGTGGCCAGGAAGATGGTGCACCCGTGCTTGCGGCACAACTGGCCGATCTCCCGGCTCTGACGCGGGTCGGCGTGGTAGACCACGGAGGCCCCGACCAGGAGCGGCACCCACAAAGTCACCGTGTAGCCGAAGCTGTGGAAGAAAGGCAGGATGCCCAGCACGCGGTCCTTCGGGATCGGCTGGATGGCCTGGATGATCGACTCGGCATTGGCGGCGATGTTTCGCTGGCTGAGCATCACCCCCTTGGGATCGCCGGTGCTGCCGGAGGAAAAGATCACCGTGGCCAGATCGTCCGCGGTGTGCTTGCCCAGGTCCAGCACCCAGCGTTCCAGCACGAAGCCGGGAAGCAGCATCACCGTCAGAAACGTCCGAACTTTCTGAAAGGCGGTGATCTGGGCGTGGAGATCTTCGAAAAAAATAAGTTCCACGTCCGGTCCGGCCTCGAGCGGCACCCGGCCCGTGAACCGCTTCGAAGTGATGATCTGGCGGAGATTACATTGCCGGACGGCGGACTGAACGACGGTGGCCGAGGCGGTGTAGTTGAGATTGACCGGGGTTTTGCCGAGCAGGGCGAGGGCGATATTGGCCAGGGCGGCTGGGGCGCCCGGCGGCAACCAAACGCCGACCATGGTTTCGGCTAGTCGGGGGCGCAGAAGTCGGGCGAGGCACATGGCGCCCACCAGCACCGTGCCGTAAGAAAGGGGCTTTTTCTGCACCAGCGGATCAATCAGGCACGGCCGGAATGGATGGCTTGCCGCCATGCGCACGAACTGCCGATGCACCGGCTTAATATCCTTTGCCCGCTTGACGGCACAGTCGGCCGACAGTTTTTGGACGGCCTGGCGGACCTCGGCGGCGGGGGCGGTGGGCGGCAGCGGCTCGCCGAACGCCACCTGCACCGGGTACGGCAATTCCTGAGGCCATTTCCAGATCAGCTTGCCGCCCCAGTAGCTGAAGATGCTGCCCCAGACCTGCTCCAGGCACACGGGAATGACCGGCGCCGGGGCGTGCTTGACGATTTGCTCGAAGCCGCGGTGGAAGGGCAAGAGGAAGCCGGTGCGCGTGAAACGGCCCTCGGCGAAGATGCAGACGACTTCGCCGCGCTTCAAAAAGTCGCTGGCGGTGCGCAGCGACTGCACGATGGCCCGCGGTCCGGCCGACTTGTCGATGGGTATTACTCCGGCCCATTTCAACAGGTGCCGCAAGCCGAACTTGCGCGTCCAGCCCGCGAAGATCACGAAGTGGATGAAGCGCCGCTGCGCCGCCAACAGGAAAATAAAGTCCAGATGGCTCACGTGGTTGCAGACCAACAGGGCCGGCCCGCGGCGCGGCACGTTCGGCCGGCCGATCACCCGCACCCGGTAGACCGTGTGGCATAACAGCCACACCGGAATGCGCACCATGAGGATCGGTTTCCACCAGAACAGGACCGTCAAGCCCAGGCCGATCAGGACGATAAAGAGGAAGATCGACGTGCCGTGGTCAAGGTCGGGAAAGATGACATCGAGGAATGCGAAGCACACGGGGATCCTCCTCATGGATGCTTACTTTGTCCTGAAAAAGAATTGCCAATTGCCAATTACCAATTGCCAATTGCAATTGAATCTCGGAAAAACGCCCCGACAAACCCTTTTTTCAATTGTCAATTGGTAATTGGCAATTGGCAATATTCCCCTTCCCATTCCGCAATCCCACAATCCGCAATCCGGTATCTATCTCTGGACCAACTCCAGGGCCCGCTCCTTGCACTTCTTCAAGTCGAGCTTGCCGCTGCCCAGGATGGGCAGGTCTTGCACCAGGTAGAAATCGCGCGGGCCCGGGACGTACAGGTTCGGCAGGCCGCGGTCGTTCAGCTTCTGCCATAGCTGCTGCACGTCCAGGCCGTTCAGAACCAGATGTAAAACGACGATGCGCTCTCCCTTGCGCTCATCGGGGACGGCGGTCACCGCCAATACGCGTTCGTTGGTGCCCAGGATGATGTGCAGCTCTTCCTCGACTTTTTCCAAGGGCACCATCTCGCCGCCGACCTTGGCGAAGCGCTCTTCACGCCCCGTGATGGTGATGAACCCTTCCTCGTCCATCTTGGCCAGGTCACCGGTGACGTACCAACCAGCGATGATTTTTTGCCGGGTCAAATCGTCCTTACCCAGGTAGCCTTTCATGACGTTGGCGCCGTGGATCAGGAGCAGCCCTTCCGCGCCCGCGGGCAGCGGCTGCAGGGTGTCGCGGTGGACGATCTTGGCGGCCACGCCCGGCACCGGCTGGCCGATGGTCCCCGGCTTGTTGCCGGTCTGGTGCATGTTGCCCTGCTGGAAGTCGGGCACGTTGACGCAGGCCACCGGCGACAACTCGGTGCAGCCGTAGCCTTCCAGGGGGAGCACGCCGAACTTGTCCTTGAATTCCTTGGCCAGCGTGGTCGGCATCTTCTCGGCGCCGACGATCAAAAAGCGCAGCGAGGAAAAATCGCCCGGCTGGCAGCGCCGCAGAAAGGTCCGCAAAAACGTCGGCGTGGACAGGAAAATCGTGGCCTGGTATTTCTGGCACAGCTCGCCGATTTCCTTGGCCGCCAGCGGATTCGGCCAGAACACGATGGACGCGCCCACCTGCAGCGGCACCCACAACGTAACCGTGTAGCCGAAGCTGTGGAAGAACGGCAGGATACCAAGCAGACGGTCCTTCGGCCCGGGATCAATGGCCTGGACGGTGGATTCGGTATTGGCGGCCACGTTGCCGTGGGTCAGCATGATGCCCTTGGGCTCGCCGGTGCTGCCGCTGGAGAAAATAATCGTGGCCAGGTCGTTCGAAGTATGCCTGCCAAGGCCCAGAATCAGCCGCTCCTGCACCCAGCCCGGCAAGAGCAGCACGCTCAAAAAGGCCCGGATTTGCTGCCACCTGGTGATCTTTTTGCGGAAATCTTCCAGGTAAATCAGCTCGACGTCCGGGCCGGGATCGAGCGGCATCTTGTGCAGAAACGGGCGGACCGTGAGAATTTTTCGCAGGCCGCACTGGCGAATGGCCGAGCGGACGACTTCATTGGTGACGGTGTAATTCAAATTCACGGAGACTTTGCCAAGCAAGGCCAGGACGATATTGGCCAGGGCCCCGGCGCGGGTGGGCGGAATCCACACGCCGACCATTTTTTCCTTTTTCAATAACGGTCCCAGATGTTTGGCAAGCAGTTTGGCGGCGACCAGGGTTTTGCCGTAAGTCAGGATGGGGTTTTTCTCATCGCTGGGATCGACCAGGCAGGGACGAAAGGGATGCCGGCAAGCCAGGCGGATGAACTGGCGATGCACCGGCCGGCGCGCGGGAGCCCGGCGGATGGCGGAATCGGCGGACAGTTTCTGAATGACCTGGCGCACCTCGAACGGCGTGGCCGTGGCCGGCAAGGCCTCGCCAAAGGACACGTGCACCGGATACGGAATCTGCTTGGGCAGCTTCCAGAAAAACCGCCGTTTCTGAAAGCTGAAGATGCTGCCCCAGACATGGTCGAGGCATACGGGAATGATCGGCGCGGGCGTGCGTTTAACGATCTGCTCGAAGCCGCGCTGAAAGGGCAGAAGAAAACCGGTGCGCGTGATGCCGCCCTCGGCAAAGATGCACACCACCTCGCCCCTGGCCAGGGCGTCGCTGGCGGCGCGCAGGGCCTGAATGATGGCCCGCGGCCCGCTGGCGCCGTCGATGGGAATGACCCCCGCCAGGCGCAAGATCCAGCGCAACAAGGGAACGCGTAAAAACCGAGCCCAGACCACGAAGCGGACCTTCCGCTGCTGCGCCGCCAGCACAAACAGAGCATCCATTTGGCTGACATGGTTCGACACCAACAGAACCGGCCCCGTGGCCGGCACGTTGCGCCAACCGTAGGCCCGTAGACGATACAAACTATGGGTTAAAAGCCACAGCGGTAACCGCACGAACAAGCGGTAGCGCAAGAGAAAGACCAGGAGGACTGCCCCCAAAATCACGAGGGTCGTGATCCACCAGGAATCGGCAGCGAAGCCAAAAAAAACAAAACAACCTAATCCTTTGGTTTCCACACGGGACCCCGCAGGTCGATTCGGGCAAACCAGGCAAATAAGGGAACGCCAGCAAGGTAACCGGACCGGCGAACAGCGTCAAGCTCAGGACTTGCCCCAACTGTTCCTCCTTCTCTTTCTCTTTCTCTTTCTCCTTCTCCTTCTCTTTCTCTTTTCATTCTCCGACTTCTATTCCGACCATTCAGAAGAAGAGAAAGAGAAGGAGAAAGAGAAAGAGAAAGAGAGAAAGGGCTGGAGGACGAAATTCCCGTTGCCAGCCTTTCGGTCCGGGGGTATAAGGCCCGCCCTCCTGTCCGATCAACAAAAGAATTTCCCCTCCGATTTCCTTGGAATGGAAAAGGCATGCAGGTCAAACCGTTTCTGGCGCCGATTCTCGACAACGACGCCCTGACCCGCGGGTTGGGCGATCCGGAAGCGCGTATTCTCGTGGAATGGCTCGTGGACCGCACCGAGCGGTTGGTGGAAACGGCGTCCACGGAGCAAGCAGCCCGGCGCGAGGTGGACCGCCTGTGCCGGCGGGCCCGCGCACTGGGCCGGTTCGTCCGCCTGTGGTGCCACGACGACAACGCCGCCGCCGCTTATCAGCTGGCCGCCACCGAACGCTTCACCTGCCCCCTGCCCACCTGCCCGGTGGACCCTTGCGATCTGATGCAGGAAGTTACTGACTGGGAAAGCACCCACCGGGGGTGAAAAATCTGAAAAGCGAATATCGAATTCTCCAACAAATCCCCTTCAAAGCGGCCTGGATTTGGAAAACGTTTCTGGTACACGGCGGAAATTGAGGTATTCTGAGCTCGAAGCGCCAGCAAGGGCTAGCCTGATCCCTTGCTTGCGCTTCGGGCTCATAGATCAAACTTCACCGCGCGA
>CAZFGM010000489.1:0-5774 GCA_964518515.1 uncultured Alcaligenaceae bacterium
TCCCCTGCTGCATGTCCAGTCGGCCGGTTTGACCCTGGACCTCGGCAAGACCGTTGACTTGAACATCCAGCTTCGGGGAAGCAACGGTAAAAGCGCCGCCCTGGCAGGTCAGGCGGCCCGAGCGGGCCTGACTTTCCTGGACTTGGCACTGGAAGAAATGCTGCTCAATCCGCGCTGGGGGTGGGGCAAGTCGAGCAAAGGCCTTGGCGAGCTGTTGGCCAAGTCGCGCAAGGCGCTGGAGGAGGCCACGCTGGACCAGCAGGGCGCGCAGGTCCGGATTCGTGCCCGCATGGAGCTGGATGCCGGCACCCTGACCGCGGCCGTGGCCGAGCTGATCGCCCAGCTTCAGAAAAATGCCGAGCGCGCCCGCGTGTCCAGCCATTTGCACCAGATCGGCATTGCCATGCACAGCTACCATGATTCCATGAAGCGGTTGCCCCCCGCCGCGTTGACCAACATCGCGGACAAGGACGGCAAACCGCTGTTGAGCTGGCGCGTGGCCATCTTGCCTTATATTGAACAAGCTCCGCTGTATAACCAGTTCAACCTGAAGCTACCGTGGGACAACCCGGAAAACATGAAATTGGTCGAGCGGATGCCGCCGATTTACGCGCTGCCGGGAAGGAAAACTGAGGCGGGCAAAACCTACTTCCAGGTTTTCGTTGGCCCAGGCACAGTCTTTGAGCCTCAGAAAAACGGTGGCCGCGGCATTGGCTTCCCCCAAATCACCGATGGCACGTCCAACACCCTCATGGTGGTCGAGGCGGCCAAGCCGGTCATCTGGACCAAACCGGACGACCTGCCCTTCCACCCGCAGAAACCCCTGCCGAAGCTGGGCGGGAACTTTGGCCCGGGGTTTTACGCCCTGCTTTGTGATGGTTCCGTGCGGTTCATCGACCACACCATCCCGGAAAGAACGCTGCGGGCCCTGATCACCCGCGACGGCGGCGAGGTGATTGACGATTAAACTCTAGTCTAGTCTAGTTGGCTTGCGTTTCGCGCTCGGAAAATGCCCTCCGGGCGCGAAATGCCGTTTTACTTTCGCAGGATCGCCCGCACCGGGCTGGCGTCGAAACCCACCAGCTTAAGCGGCAAGGCGATCAATTCATACATCCCGGGTGGCACGTCCTTCAACACCAGGCCTTCCAGAATGGCCATGTCGTGACGCAAAAACATCTGGTGGGCCGGCAAATCCTTGGAATCAAACAGGTCCACGCTCGGCGTGTCGATGCCGACCAGTTTCACGCCGCGCAAGTGCAGGAACTCGACCAGCTCGGGACTGAGGGCGGCGAAATCCTCATTGAACCGCTCGGGATCGGGAAATGTGCCGGTGGCCAACAGCAGCCGTTCGGCGGAAAGAGGCTGGGGCAACATCGCGGGTGTGAGGCGGCTTTTGCGGGCGGCGGCGATACGCAGGACCTGGCAGGGGCCGAGGTAATAATCCAAAGAGCGCTGTTCCATGGTGGGGGCGTCGGCGCCGTAATGGCTCGGGGCGTCGGCGTGCGCGCCGAGATGGACCGTGGCGTGCAGCGTGGACAGGGTGATGTTGTCCCCGCGGCGCCTATCCAGAAGGATTTCGCGCCGCAGCGGCGAGTCGCCGGGCCAAACTTGCAGCCGCTCGGAAATGGCGGGGGTGATGTCGTAGAGCATAGCCCAATTGCAATCACGTCCTTCTAAACAAAGAAGCTACTTTAGAAGAATTGAGTTAATGAATTCTTGGGTAATCTTTGTTCTTTCGTCAGCAATTTGAATGAGATCCCTGTGTGGAGATTGTCCATGAAAGAGATGGATTACCACACCCTCTGGCTTGGCAGCTTCGATGGCAGGAAGAAAATCGCTATCGCCGGCCAGAATCGCAGCATCGGTAATCTGATGCTTGGCTGCCAGCAGCACCAAATCGACTCCCATCAGAATGTCTACTCGTTTTTGTTCGAAAATGCGTTCGCCAGAGGCTTTTGTTCCACGATACTCTAAACGTCCAAGACGAATTTGAAAGCGCTGATGCTTTCCAAGGGCGAAGTGGAATTTTTGCCGCTTTGCAAATCTGTCGGCTTCCTCAGAAGAAGGCGTGGATGATTGATACGGAAGGCAATCGTAGAAATAAGTCCGAAGGATTTCTCGACCACCAGCCATTTTTTGAGCTAGGAGGTTGAAATCGATCTTTGGAGAACCAAATTCTTCTTTTAATATTAATAAGAATTGGAAGTAAGCCCCGTCGATAAAATTAGCAATTCTTGCCATGGCACCCTCGAAAAGGCAAAAAAAAGATCGTTGAAATATTATTTCAACGATCTATGGGAAATATTAATTGTATGCCTGACATCCCCGAAGGAACGCCAGGGAGTATTTATCTATTTGATTATCGGGGGCTGAAAAAAAATGTCAAGCCTTTTCTCCGGTTTTCTAATTTTCCTAAGTTGCGCATCTCTCCACAGCCAAAAACCGACCTAGTTATTCATTTTTGCTTCTGGCATTATTCCATTTTTCCCAGGAAAACCCCGCAAAGATGCGCATGCCCTTACTTATCGAAATCCCGGGTTCGCCTGCTCCGACTGGCGACCGCTGCGCCACCCGCCCCTGGCCGTGGCGCCGGCTGATCAAGCTGGGCGTGGCGGCGGTTCTCCTGATCGGGGGCGTGGAAGCCGGCCGGGTTCTGGTGGGGTCCAACTTCCACACCGTCCTGCCCGGACATGTGTATCGCGGCGCGCAGCCGTCCCCTGAAAAGCTGGAAGCCCTGGTGAAGGAATACGGCATCAAGACCATCGTCAATCTGCGGGGCTGCTGCAATCCCATGCCGTGGTATTTGGACCAATGCCGCCTAGTCCAGCGCTTGCAGATTTCCCAGGAAGATATTTGCCTGTCGGCGGCGCGGCTGCCGTCGGCCCCGGAAATCCGCCGCCTGATCGAGGTGCTGGACCGGGCGGAGTATCCGCTCTATCTGCACTGCTGGCGCGGCGCCGACCGCACCGGCCTGGCCGCCGCCCTGGTGCTGCTGCTCAAGACCGATGCCACCCTGGCCGCCGCCCGCGGGCAGCTCGATCTGCGCTACGGCCACCTTTCCTTCGGCAAGACCGGCTGGCTGGATGAGTTTTTCCACCTGTACGCGGCGTGGCTCGAGGCGAACGGCCTGGAGCATTCCCCGGCGGTGTTGCGCCGTTGGGCACGAGAGGAATACCAGGGGGGTTGGTATGCCTACCGGCTGGAAAGCACCCGCCGCACCAGCGGGCCGCCCCGGCTTGGCAAACCCCTTGTCTACACGATCCGCGCGCGCAATAGCGGTACCAAGACCTGGAACCTGCGGCCGCATTCCGTCGGCGGCATCCACGCCGCCTATCGCCTGTGCGACGCCGACCACCAGGAGTTGGCCACCGGACGCGCCGGGCTGTTCGCCGCCACCGTCGCCCCGGGCGAATCCATTGACCTGACGGTGGTGGTTCCCCCCATCCACCACCCTGGCCGGTACCGGCTGATGATCGACCTGGTGGATAGATATCACGCCTGGTTTTTCCAGACCGGGTCGGAACCCCTGGATGAGGAGCTGGACATCAAGTAGATGTTATTGACAGGCGAGCCGAGCCGCGTAAGCGGCCGGGCTGACGGCGGGCGTCGCAACCCGGCGACTTACGTCGCTCGGCTCGCCTGTCGATCTAGATGAGGAGCTGGAAGTTCGTGAGTAAACTGTGGCGCATCGGCGTCAGCGCGATCCTGTTAAGCTGGGTCGGCTGGCATACGGATTGGCCGCGGGTAGGGCAGGCTTTCGCCCACTTGCGGATCGCGCTGTGGCTGGCCGCCGTCGGCGTCCTTCTGGCCATGCAGCTGGTCAGCGCCCTGCGCTGGAAACTTTTCGCCCGGACGCTCCGCTTCGACCGGCCCCTGGCGCAGTTCACCGGCTTTTACTTCATCGGCATGTATTTCAACCTGGTCTTGCCGACGTCGGTGGGCGGCGACGTGGTCCGGGCCTGGTATCTGGACGGCCGCTCGGGCCGGCGGCTGGCCGCCTTTGCCACGGTGTTTCTCGATCGCCTGAGCGGCCTGGCCGTGTTACTGGCGCTAGCCTGCCTGGCCGTGATGCTGTCGCCCCTGGACCTGCCGGTCTGGATGCCGTGGACCATCGGAGGCCTGGGCGCCGCCATGATCGCCGGTCTGGCGGCGCTGCCCCTCTTGGCCGGCCGATTCCCAAACGGCTCGCAACGGGCCCAGCAAATCAAAAGCCTGCTGGCCATTTTCCGCCGGCCCCGGCTGCTTCTGGCTACGACCTTCTTGTCGGCCATCGTGCAGGTCGGCAATGTGGTGCTGGTCGTGCTGCTGGGCCTGGCCTTGAGCGTGCCGATTCCCGGCTCCTTTTACTGGGTCCTGGTGCCGATGGTGAGCCTCTTGACCCTTTTGCCCATCAGCGTCAATGGCATGGGGATTCGCGAAGGCGCCACCGTGCTGCTGTTGGCCCCGCTGGGAGTTGATTCCGGCCTGGCCCTGACGTTGGCGTTTTTATGGTTTGCCGTGTACGTCGCCGCCAGTTTGTGCGGCGGCTTGGTCTATCTCGTGGGCCGGTTTCCCAAACCTGAAACTCCGGCCATGGCGCCGGATGAGGAGTTGCCCGATCATGGATCTATCGATTGTCATTCCGATCAAGGACGAGCGCGACAACTTAAAACCGCTGCATGAGCGTCTCACCCGGTCCCTGGCCGGGCTGCCTCAATCCTATGAAATCCTCTTCGTGGACGACGGCAGCGGCGACAGCTCGCTGACGGTCCTGGAGGAAATCGCCCGCCAGGATGCGCGCGTCAAGGTGGTGTGCCTGCGCCGCAACTTCGGCCAGTCCGCCGCCCTGCAAGCCGGCATCGACCACTCCACCGGCGCCGTCCTGGTCACCATGGACGGCGACCTGCAAAACGACCCCGCCGACATCCCCCTATTGCTCGACAAGCTCGACGAAGGCTACGATGCCGTTCTGGGCCAAAGAGCCAAACGCCAGGACAATTTCCTCATCCGCACGGTCCCCAGCTTGATCGCCAACTGGATCATCCGCAAGGTGACCGGCGTGCCGATCAAGGATATGGGCTGCACGCTGCGGGCCATGCGCCGCGACCTGGCCGAGTCGCTGCCCCTGTATGGCGAGATGCACCGCTTCGTGCCGGTCCTGGCCCAGCAGTACGGCGGCAAGCTCGCTCAAATCCCCGTCCGCCATCATCCGCGCACGGCCGGCAAGACCAAGTACAACATCACCCGCACCGTGCGGGTCCTTCTCGACCTCATCACCGTCAAGTTTCTGCACAGCTACCTGACCCGGCCGATGCACGTCATGGGCCTGGCCGGCCTGTGCTGCATGGGTCTGGGCTTTTTGTCGCTGCTCTTGACCATCTGGATGAAATCCGCCTACGGCACCTTCATGACCGGCAATCCTTTCCTGCTTTTGAGCGCCCTCTTGGAGCTGATCGGCGTGCAGTTCATCACCATGGGCCTGATCGGCGAGATGATGAGCCGCACCTATTTCGAGAGCCAGGGGAAAAAAGCGTATACGGTACGCTGTACGCTGAATCTAACTTCGGAAACCGGCACCCGCAAGGCGGCGTAACCCCTTTTCGTCACCGAAGTCCCTTTCTATTGCGTCGTAGCAGCTCGTTTGGCGGTTTCGCGCACGCCGCATCCGGGCAAGCGCGTGTCTTCCCCCCGAGAACACGTGTTTTCCCGAAAACAAAAACCCCAATGTCCCGCGACCTTGGTAAATTAACCGCATGGGCGAATTCGAATACATCGAGTGGCTGCGGCGGCGGACG
>CAZFGM010000490.1:0-5765 GCA_964518515.1 uncultured Alcaligenaceae bacterium
CATCTCCTCTTCGGCATGGACTGTCACGACAAACTTGCCGTCACGAATCTTCTCCCGCATTTGTTTCAGGATTCTGTCCCACACAGATCCTCCTACACCATTACCGCCTCCCGGTTCCCCTCGACGATCAGCTTGATCCTCCCGTTCGGAAACGTTGGGTTCGATCGATATCCCGAAGGGGTATGTTTCCTGGGCCAAACTCGCGCGCCTGATAAATTCGGCCATGGACGCGGTCCCAGCGGAGAACGGTATGCGGCGCGCCGTTCGCCGCCGGATCAAAACTGACGGCAGGCGGTCCACGCCGGGGCGGTTGCTGTCCCTCGAAAACCCTGGTTCCGTCCGCCATGGTTCAAAAAAGGGTTGTGGCGGGTAACAGAGCCGCGACCGTAAGGGAGCGGGGCAGCGGCCAGGACGAGGAAACCCGCTTCCTAACGGTCGCGGCTCTGTTACCCACGGCTGAACCATGCCCATAAACCGATCGTACTCTTGGTGGCGGCATCCTCTCTTGTTATCCAAAATCCATGGTGCCATCTCCACTATAACAAGTGCTTGCGCTTTCGCAAAAGCCATTCCGCCGTCAAGAGAAACAGCACCAGGGCCAGCGTCAGCGGCGAGTTCCACAGCCGTTCGGGCGGGCGGGCCGTGGCCAGGGAGACCCGGAAGCCTTCCGGCAGATCCTCCAGCACCTGGTCGGCGCTGGCGATGGTGTAAAACTTGCCCTCGGTCTTCTGGGCAGCTTTTTCCATCTCGACCTGGTCCATGCGCAGGCGGTCTAGCTCGCCCGGCGGCAATTCGACGCTGGCCTCCGCCTCGGGATACTTGCCCTCGGGGTCTTCGTGGCGGACGTCGGGGGCGCTGAGCCAGAAGCGGTACTTGCCTTCGCGGGTGCCGGTCCGGTAAGCCGTGAACGTATTCAAGCTGTCCTCGAGCTTGGCCAGAGTCATGGGCTGATCTTTTTCCGGCTCGCCCTTGAGACCGCCGTCGGTCTTGGGCCAATAATCGACCTGGACCTTGACCTCCTTGGGTCCGACCTTGCCCGGGCTGTCGGGAAACTTCACGATCACCTGGATCGGCTCGCCCAGGCGGTACGGCGTGGACTGGCGATCGAGGCGCAACTCGGTGCGGTTGATGCGCGTCCGCGACAGGTAGCGCATGGTCTGAATCCAGTAATTGTTGAAGCGTGTTTCCTCCTCGCGGAAGCGCCAGCGCCAGACTTCGTCGAAGCCGACGAACATCGAGCGACCCGAGCCAACGTACTGCTGCACGACCAGGGGTAGCTTGCCGCCCGGTCCCGGACCTTTCACGGTGGGATGCACGGCCAGCACCTCGACCAGCGGCTTGAGGCGGAAATTCTCGGCATACCAGTACATTTGCGGCAGCCGCTGCAAGAGGAGCTGGTTATCCCCTTCGTTTTCGGCAAAGCGGAACATCTTATGCTGCCGGCCCAGGGGGGTAAGCTGGGGTCGGAATCCTTCGGTCCAATCTTCCTTGGGCCGAGGCGGGTCCAACGGCTCGATGGGCAGGACCGGCGCCAGGGGGGTGTTCTTGTAGGCGTGGGGGGCGAAATTCGGACCGGCGACCATGATCAAACCGGCCCCGGTGCGGCGCTTGCCGGCGGCGTCGTCGCCGCGGATCAGTTTGGCCAGCATTTGCAGGTTCTTGTCCCCCAGGCGGGCCGGATCGGCGTCGCCCAGGATGACCACGTCGTACTCCTCCAGCTCCTTCAAGGTCCGGGGAAAATCCACGAAAATCGCCTGGTCCGCCGGCCCCACCAGCTTCGGATCGGCTTCGAGCAGGTGGATTTTCACCTCCATCGATTTCTTCTGCTTGGGCCCGGGTTTTTCGCGTTCGAGCAGGCTCTTGAGGAAGCGGAACTCGTAGCGCGGCATGCCCTCGATGTACAGAATGCGGATCATCTTGGTATCGGTGACCTCGATGGTGCGTATCAGGTGGGGATTGTCGGCGGGCTTGTCCTTGTCCACGTTGTCGGCCTTGGGCGGCAGGACTTCGATGATGTAGGTTTTGCGGCCGACCTCCATGGGCTGGTGTTTCAACTTGATTCGCTTCGGCGCCCCGGACGGATCGACGATGATCAGGTCGCTGTCCACTTCTTTTGGCTTGCCGTCCTTGTCCTTGACCTTGAGGACGACCTTGACCTTGAGGTCCTTGTAGCCGCGCCCGGAGAGGCGGGCCTCGAAGTTGACGCGGTCGCCCACGTACACGGGGTCCTCGACCACCAGATCGTGCAGTTTCAGATCGCGGATTTCGTTGTCGTCGCCCAGACCGATGAAGAACAGCGGCACGCTTTTGTCGGCGGCGAACTCGGCCGCCTGCTTCAAGGTCAACGGATCGTGCACCGGCACGCCGTCGGTCAACAGGATGATGCCCGACAGCGAGCTGCCGCGGAAATCGTTGACGATGTCGCGGATGCCGCTGGCGAGCCGGCTTTTCATGGCGTAGGGATCGAGCTCGGCGACGGCCTGCCGCGCTTCCTTCAGGCGCTGCGGCTCATCCGGGCGGGTGATGGCGCCTCCCTCGAGCTTGACGGCCCGGCCCTCGCTGTCCAGATGATAGATATGCACCTTCATACGCCGCTTGTGCACCAGAGTCGAAAGCCAGTCCGGGCTTTCCTGGGCGAGCAGGGCCTGGGCCAGTTGCAGGCGCGTGGGCCGGTACTCGGGGGTTTGCAGCTGCTTGAGCTGGTCGGCCAAGGATTTGCGTTTTTCTTGCAAAAGCAGTTTGTCGTCGGCCTTTTGGGCCTTGGCGATTGCCTCGTCCAGCTCCCGCAGGCGCGGAGGCAACCGCAACAACAGGCGTTTCTTGATCTTTTCCCCCAACTCCTGCACCCGGCCGCCAATGCCCGCGTCGGCATAGGGATCGTCCTTACTCATGCTTTTCGAATCATCGATGAGGAGCACGACGTCGGGCCAGGTCTGGCGGTCGATGCGGTTTTTCAGTTGCGGCAGGAGCACGGCGAGCATCAGCAGGATGAGGAACAAGCGCAAGCCAACGAGTACGCCCTTGTAGGCGGGATGGATGCGGCCGGCGGCCTCGTGGCGGTAGGCGACGACGATCAGGGCGATGGCCAACAGGGCGATGGCGGCAGCCAGCCAGGGGTCGCTGGCGGGGTCGCGCAGAAAAGAGATGGATTCGAGGTTCCAGCGCGTGCCTTCCCCCGGCGCCGGCGGCGGGATGTCCCGCCAGCGTTCGAAGGCGGCGCGCCAGCTATCCGGCAAAAAGCCGAGGAAATCTTTTTTGTAGGCGTTGTGGATCAAGACAAAGGCGATCAGCAGGAAAAAGAAACCGGCAATGCAGGCCACGATCGTCGGCGCGGCCCGTCCCTCGGCGGCCGGCTGCTGATTGCCCGCCGCGGCACTGAAATGGCCGAATTGCCAAGCCAGCACTACTTCCGCCAGCGTCAGGACCAGCACCACCAGGAGAAGCACCCAGGCCACTTTCGGCCCCATTTCCCCCTTGATCTCCACCTCGGTGACCCCCGCTCCGCCCGACGGCGCCGGCACCTCCTTGGGGTCGGTGACCACGTGCACGTCCCAGTCGGGATAGCTGTGCTTGAAGCTTTTCGGATCGCTGCGGGTCAGGTCGCTTTCCTTGCCGCGCTGGTCGGGCGTGGTAACCGGGAAATTGACGGCGAACAGGTATTCCTGGGCATCGTCGGCCACCTCCAGGCGATAGATGCCCGCCAGATCCGTTTCCCAGGAGCGAAAGATATTGACCTCGCCGGACAACTGCGTGCGCCGCGGTTGGGGGCCCAGGCCGGAGCCTTCCGGGAAATGCAGTTGCACGTCCAACTCGGCGCCCTGGGCCGGCAGGAATTCTTCCAGGAGCTGGCTAACGACGACGGCCCGCTCGCCCAGCCGGCCCGACACCGCCAGACGGGTCGTTTCCTGGATCAAGGCCAGGAAGTTGGGCCAACTATTCCAGGTGGACCAATCTTCTTCCTGGCGATTGGGATCGAATTTGGGGAAGAACTTCAAGGTGGAGGTAAACAGCACGACCTTGCCGCGGTAGCGGGCGCCGCCGCGGCCGGGCACCGTGGCCTTGTCCTTGGCTTCCAGGGAGCGGGGTAGCGGGGGGTTCCATTCCACCAGGGCCGGATCGCCCAGGGGCAATGTCTTGTCCAGTTCCACCTTGGGCATGGCCTTGGGCAAGAACGCCAGCACCACGCGGGCGCTGTCGGCCGGCTTGGCCTGCACGTAGGCGCGGGACTGCGGCCGGCGCAGGCTGCCCCGGTCGATGTCGTCGGCGAAGGCTTTTAGCGGCGGTTCGGCAAAGGCTTCCTCCTCCGCGTGCAGCTCGAAGTAGTGTTCCGCGGGAGCCTGGATGAATTTGACCAGGCGGGCGGGCAAGAGGCCCCGGCCATCCTGGTACAGCAGCTTTTCCAGATGTTCCAGTTTTGCGGCGGTGAACTTATCGGGGGCCACCACCAGGCCGCCGCCCCGGCGAACATGGGTTTCCAGGCGGCGCACGTCGGCGGCGGTCAACTCGTCGGCGTCGCACAGGAAAATGCAATCGAACTTGGCCAGCTCGGCCTCGGGCATCTCGCGGAATTGTTTCTGGGTCACGTCGCGCGGGCGCAGGGGAGCTTCTTTGATTCTTTCCGGCGGATTTGGATTCAGCAGCCGGCGCAGGAACTCAATGCTCTTGCGCAGGTCGCGGTCCTCGGCTTGCGGGCCGTTGACCAGCAGGACCGGCACGTGGTCGCGCACGCTGACGATGACGCTGCGGGCGTTGTCGGCGGCCAGGTCGTCGCCGTCGCTTTTGCCCAGACGCACTTGCACGGCGTACGTCCCGGGCTTGTCAAACTTGAGTTTGACGAAGGCGACGGTTTTGCTTTCCCCGGGGTCCAAGGATTCTTGTAGTTGGTCGGCCAGGCGCAGTTTCAGGGATTCACCGCCGGCGGCGTCCCTGGCCCGGCCGGCGTGCAGCTCGATCTGAACGGCGCGCTTTTCCTTGGCGAAGTTGTGGACCGTGGCCAACACCGGCACGATCGTGCCGGTGGTCACGAGCGCTTCCCCCAGGTACAAATCGGTCACCGCCAGGTTGGACGCCTTGGAGTTGCCGACATCGACAAAGATGGTCCGGGCGTGGGTTTGAATTTCGTGCAAGGCATTTTTATGCTTGGCGCCCTTGGGCTCCTTGGCTTTGTCTTCGGGCGCCGGCAGGGCTTGCCAGGTGGCCTGCTGCAGGTCGGTGAAGAAATAGACCTCGCGGGCGCTGAAGCGGCCGCTGCCCTCGGCGAGCTTGGCGGCGACGGCGTTGAGGGCGGCCGGCACGGCGGCGTTGCCGTGCGCCGGCCGCGCCGTCCGGATTTCTCCCGCCACCTTGCGGCCGTCTTGCGACACCTCGCCCACCAGCCACACCGGCGATTCCTTGACCAAGAGCACGCTGAACCCATCGCCCGCCAGGGATTTGTTCACCAGCTGTTCGGCCAGCTCCTGGGCCTTGGCGAAAGCAGTCTTGCCGTCCACCATCTGGTTCATGCTCAACGAGGCGTCCAGCACGATGACCTTTTGCGTGCGTCCCGAGCGCACCTCGACGAAACCGGCGCCTTCGGGCCAGAAGTAACTCCACACGTTCTCCGCCCACGGCATCACGCTGGCCATGGCCAGGATGATCAACAGCACGATCAAGCAGCGGACCAGGAGCAGGATCAATTGCTCCAGCCGCATTTTCCGCGTGTTTTGCTTCTGGGCCAGAAGGAGAAACTTCATGGCCGCCCAGGTGACGATGCGGAAGCGCTTGCG
>CAZFGM010000491.1:0-2068 GCA_964518515.1 uncultured Alcaligenaceae bacterium
ACACGACAAATGCTACCTGTGATGTATCTTATGCATCGCGGGGAGGGGGAATCTGAACAGCGCCGGCACCATGGCCGGTTCGTTGCAACCCTCGCCCTTGACCCCGCGCACCACGAAAGCCAATTCGGCGTGCGTGCCCACCTCGACCAGCGACAGTTTGCGCACCTGCGGAAAGGCACTTGGCCCGCGGGAACCGTCCGTTCGTCCGAAGGCCTTGGCGTTGGCCGGCGAATCCGGCACATTCTCCACCGTGCCGTCCAGGGCCACCAAGCGCCGGCCGAGGTAAAACGCTCCTTTGGTCAGGGCCGTGGCCAGAGGCCGCACGATCAACTCGAACAAGCGCCGCACTGGTGCCAGCCCCAGACGTTGCCGGGCCAGACACAAACTCGAGCGATGCGGCGTCGGCTCCCCAAAACGCAGCGTGCGGGCGAACTTGAAAACCTGGCGAATGGGCAGAGCCGTCAAGATGCCCATCGCCAACAGAACCCAAAACGTGACCTCGCGGGTCAGCTTGCAGGCTCGGCTGTCAAAACAAGCCGTATCTTAGAGGGCTTGCATTAGGGCCTCGTGGCCGATAACCTGTTCCAAGAGAGCTTGTCCAAAACCCGTCCGGCCTCATCCGTGGCCAGCGTCGAACGTCCGTGTCGCATCTTCGTCACAGCCTCCTTGGTGACTTGGTTGGGAAAAACACAAGTTACCAAAAGACTGTGACTTACGCTTCGTCAAACGGTATTGGGGCTAGGCCATGAAATCAAGCCCCGCAAGTAAGATTTCGCGGACAGATCGCTCCGCGCGTGCTTCAAAACCACCAGCACCGACGCAGCTTGTTTTTCAGCCACTTGAGCAGGGGCAGGGCCGAAACGACGAGGTCGCCCGGCGCTTTCCCCGTGGCGACCAGGACGGTCTGCATCGCGCGGCGCTCCGGCCAGAGGGCATTGAGATAACTGTCCGGTTCCGCATTCGAATCCATCCACTCGGGCATGGGGCTCTGGTGGAGGCGGCGGATCAGCTCGAGCTGAATAAGCACGCCGGGGGAGAAGCGTCCGTAGGCCTCGTCGTAGGCGGTCTTGAAGGCGAAAGCCCCGGGCCCGGCGAGAAAATAGCATTGGCAGGCGATGGGCCGCCCGTCCAGATGCAGGGCGACGAGCCCCAAGCGGCCGCGGTCCCAGGCGGCGCGGGCCGCGGTTTGGAAAAATTCCTGGGCGGCGGGGGTCGAGGCCAGGGCCGTGCCGGCGCGACCTTTCCAGCCGCTCGCTTCGACCTTCAGGAAGGCCTCGATCCAGGCATCGAAATCCGCGGCGGATTCCAGCGCGCGGAATTCGACCTTGCCTTGCTCGGCCAGTCGTTTGGCCTTACGGCGCAGCCCCTTGCGCTGCTCGCCTGGGAGGGCCGCTTGAAGATAGGCCTCGCTGTCGTGGCGGCGGCGGAACAAGGCACGCGTCCAGCATTCGGTGACCAGAAAGGGGCCGCGGTGTTCGTGCAGATAATCGAGCAGCCCCCGGTAGAACGGCCCGTCGGCGGCGAGCGTGGCGAGTTCGAGAAGCGGCCCGCCTCCGGCCTCGTTCGCCAGGCTGCGCACCAGCGTTTCCAGGCACGGCCGCGCCGCGCCGGCCCGCACCAGCGGCGTGCCCAGCAGGCCCAAGTCGTGGTTCCATAGTCGCAGGACGGCCCCCGGAAGGCCCTTGTAAGAGCGCCGCCGTGCCAAGGGGAACAAACCGCACAAACAAGGCGGTCCTTTGGGATCGGTTCGATGCGGCGCGTACACCAAGACGATGCGGAAGTCGATGCCTTTGCCGAAAGCCCCGAGCGCGGGCAACAGCATCCACGGTTCGTAAAAGACATTCGGTTCCTCAGCCCCTTCGGCCAGGGCCTCCCAGGCAGGCACATGGGCCGCCAAGCTCTCCGCGTCCCGCGCCACGACGGTAAACCAGTCCGCTGTGGCTGGACTGGAAAGGGGCGCCGGCTTGGCTGCCATGGTCATGGCTGGTGGTCCGATCTGCTTTGCGCGGCAGCGACCGCCCTGGAGATGCTCCCCAACATTCTTGCGCTCAGCATTCAGCACTCAGCA
>CAZFGM010000491.1:2168-5747 GCA_964518515.1 uncultured Alcaligenaceae bacterium
TGCTGACTGCTGAATGCTGACTGCTGAACGCTTAGGAAAATCGTGGCTATTTTTCCGCGCCCTTGGGTTCTTTGGCGGCGATCACTTCGATCCAGAGGTTGCGATACTGCACCGGATTGCCGTGGTCCTGAAGCAGAATCGGCCCGGGGGTGCACGGGTCGCCGCCCATGCCGGCGGTGGTGTTGTCCTTGGTGATTTTGACGGCGTCGTGAATCTTGACGCCGTTGTGATAGACGGTGATCACGGCCGGGGCGACCTTTTTGCCGTTTTCGCATTTCGGGGCGGTGAATTCGATGTCGTAGCTTTGCCAGATGGTCGGCGCCTTGCAGGCATTGACGAGCGGGACGGCCACGCCGTAGATGCCGCCGCAGTCATTATCCTTGCTTTTCAGGCCGTAGCTGTCGAGGACCTGCACTTCGTAGCGTCCCTGGACGTAGACGCCGCTGTTGCCGCGTCCCTGGCCCTTGGCCTTGGGCATGTAGGGCACGCGGAACTCGACGTGCAGTTTAAAGTGGCCGTCGAATTTTTGCCGGGTGATGATGTCGCCCCCTTTCACCTCCATGATGCCGCCGTCGACAAGCTTCCAGGTCGGAGCATCCTTGCCGTTGCGCTTGACCCAGTTGTCGAGGTTCTTGCCATGGAAGAGGACGACGGCGCCGGCCGGCGGCGGCGTGCTTTTCACATGGACCTTGTCCTGGGGCTTGGCCAGCGGCAGGTCGCCGATGTCGCCGTAAGGATCGGCGGTTTGATGGATCGAGCCAAGCAACCCCATAAGAAGCAAACAGGCAGACATGGGTAAAACTCCTTGGTGAAACCAGTAGGCCCTTCGGGCCGTTTTTGCGACAAAAGTTTGATCGCCAACAAAATTGCCAATTGCCAATTGCTAATGGCCCGAACGGATTGCAATTTCCACTTTCCACTTGCTTGTAATTTAACTTGCAATTGGCAATTGGTAATTGGCAATTGGCAATGTTTGGTCTGCCCTGGAAACGGCCATTTCCTCCGGGCAGGGTCCCGGAAGAAGCGTAGGACCCTTGCTTTGTCGCGGCTTCAGGCGGGGAGCGATTAGCCGGTCCGTCGAAGCGCCGGCGTGGGTGCCCCATCACCTAGGCCCGCCCCGCTCTCTTTCCTGCTCTTTTTCCTCCTCGGCCATGGCATGGAGTTCCTCGAAGCGGCGCAGATAGGTGCGATGCACGCGGGCAAGGTGGTTGCGAACTTTGCGGACCCTAAGAGAATCGATCTTTTTGAGCACCTGGACCACGTCGGCTCGGTCGAGTTGCCGGTTTGAGGCAAGTTTTGTCACCATCCAGCCTTCCAGACTGGCAAACTCTGCCCCCTCCCCAACTCCGAGAAGTTTAACGCCAGGGATTTCCGTAGGGGCATTTTTGCCTGGCTCGCCCCCTTCCGGAACAATCTCGATGTCCATGCCATGGTACTTGAGCTTGTGCCAGCCCTTTGGGTCTTGCCAGATTATTTTGATTCCGTATTTCGGGGCGACTCGAAGTAGCGGATCGAGGTGCCTTTTGCCGACGACAATGTCAATGTCCTTGGTGAACCGTTCATAGCCGTGGTGGATGGCGGCCATGCCGCCGATGATCGCCATGGGGATGTCCTCTCGGCGGGAGAGTGTTTTCAGGACTTCGAGTGCGGCTGCGACTTTGGTGTCTTTCGGTTCGTGGCCTTTCACGGTCGCCACCAGCCTTTCCAGGCGGACCAGAGCCCGTGCTACCACCAACGTGTCGAAGCCATGACCATCTTTACTCAGTCGTGTCCGTTCAGCCGTTTTCATGATAGCCGTATCTTACCGGGAATTCACCGAACTGTAGGAATCCGAAACAAATTCGAATATCAAATGGGAAATTCAAAACTCCTCGAATCGCGGTTTCCGATTTCGATATTGGGATTTCGAATTTGTTTCGGATTTCGATATTCGATGTCGAATTTTTAAAGGCGGTTATTCTTCCGGCAGCTTTAACGGCCGCTTGCCGATCTTGGCGGTGAGGGTGAGGCGCTGTCCGCCGCGGCGGATTTCCACCGGGACGGCGGTTTCCGGGGCGGTCTCGAAGATCATTTGCCGCAGATGGCGTGCGGGCAGGTTTTTGGCCAGGGCTGCGGTGTTGTAGCGGACGATGATGTCGCCGGGTTGCATGCCGGCGCGGCCGGCGGCCTCGCCGGCCAGGACCTGGGTGATGCGGGCGCCGCCGCCGGCCAGACCCAGGGCCTGCGCCTGCTTGGCGGGCAGTTCGTCCAGGCCGACGCCCAGGTAGCCGCGGACCACTTCGCCCTTGGCCACCAGCTCGTCGAAGATTTTGCGGGCCACGTTGCTGGGGATGGCGAAGCCGATGCCCTGGCTCTGGCCGTTGTCGCTGGCGATGGCGACATTGATGCCGGCCACGCGGCCGAGCAGATCGAAGAGCGGGCCGCCCGAGTTGCCCGGATTGATGGCCGCGTCGGTCTGCAACAGATCGACCGTGTCCAGCATGGCCAAGAGGCGGCCCTTGGCGCTGATCACGCCCTGGGTGACCGTCATGCGCAGGCCGAGCGGACTGCCGATGGCGAGGGCCCAGTCGCCCACGTGGACTTCCTTGTCGCTGTCGGCCCAGGCGGCTGTCTGATTGGCGTCCGCGCGAATACCGGCAGGCAGGTTCTCCGGCAAGCGAATGACGGCCAGGTCGGTCAGCGGGTCGGCGGCCACCCTGTCGGGATCGAGCCCCAGCGATTGGCCGCTGGCGAACGTCACGCGCAACCGGTCCGCCTGTTTGACGACATGATAGTTGGTGAGCACGTAGCCGGGCTTGACAAGGATTCCCGAGCCGACGCCGCTTTGCGTAAAATGTTTTTCTTTTTCCGGATCGAAGACGAGGGGCCGGCGGGGAAAAGCGCCCCCCTTGGGCTGCGGCTGGCGATAGTTGGCCACGTTGACGACCAGCGGCGTTGCCTTGCGCACCACTTCGCGAAATCCCAGCGCCACCAGGAACACGCGCTTGTCGAGGTCTTGCAGGCGCTGGTCGGCGGCTTCGGCCTCGGCCTTCAACTCGGCCCGGCGTTTCTGGTAGGCCGCCTCCGCTTCCGCCTGGGCATCCACCTCGCGCAAGTGCACCAAGAGAAAGGCAAACGCATACGCGCCCACCAGAATCAACAGCAAAAACACCCCCACGGGCAGCAGAAACGACCGCGAAGTCCTTTTCGGCTTGGCGACCGGCTCCGGGTCCTTGGCGGCGAGCAGGTCGCCGTTCTCGGCCACCGCCAGAGTCGCCCACGGACGGGCCGTAAAACTCTGCTGCAGCGCGACCTCTTCCGGCGGCGTTTCTTGGCCAACGCGGGAAACTTCCGGCACGGCCTTGGCTTGCGAAAAGGGGTTGGCGGAATCCATGAAGCAGCTCTGGAAAGGGGTTATTTCAAGGTCACTTGAATCCTCCCTGAATTATAGCTCGCCGTGGAAGGCCCCCGGGGCCGTTTCCCCGCACCA
This sequence comes from uncultured Alcaligenaceae bacterium, assembly GCA_964518515.1. Lineage (GTDB taxonomy): Bacteria > Planctomycetota > Planctomycetia > Gemmatales > Gemmataceae > CAZFGM01. Next base: position 5,638 of record CAZFGM010000491.1, read on the forward strand.
TTCCGAAGCGTGCCGCCTCCTTGCCGATCCAATCATCCTAACCGGTTTTTCTGGTCGCGGGGCCGAAAAAAGCTGGGGACAACTTGCGGGCTTCCAGCTCCTGCACCCTC
>CAZFGM010000492.1:0-5747 GCA_964518515.1 uncultured Alcaligenaceae bacterium
GCGGGCCTCCGAGGCGGCGGGAGTGCGGCGGCGCGTCATCGGCGTCGCCCGCTTCAGCAAACCCGGCCTGGATCGGCAGCTCCAGAGTTGGGGCCTCGAAACGGTTTCCTGCGATCTGCTGGAGGAAGATCAGGTCGCCCGTCTGCCCGAAGCGCCCCTGGTCATGGTCATGGCGGGCATGAAGTTCGGGTCCACCGGCCAGGAAGCCTTGACCTGGGCCCAGAACGCCTATTTGCCGGCGGCGATCTGTCGTCGTTATCGCCACAGCCGGGTGGTTGCTTTCTCGACCGGCAATGTCTATGGCCTGTCACCGGTTCGCTTGGGCGGATCGCTGGAAACCGATGAGGTGAATCCCGTCGGCGAATATGCCCAGAGCTGCCTGGGACGCGAACGCATGTATGAATATTTCAGCCGCCGCTGGCAAATCCCCATGGCCCTGCTCCGGCTCAACTACGCCACCGAGATGCGCTATGGCGTGCTGATGGATATCGCCCGGAAAGTTTTCAACGGCGAGCCAATCGACCTGGCCATGGGCTATTTGAACGCCCTTTGGCAAGGCGATGCGAATGCCATGGCCCTGTGTGCTTTCGAACACACGGCCAGCCCGCCGGAAATCGTGAACCTCGCGGGACCGGAACTATTGAGCGTCCGCCGCCTGGCCGAGGAGTTTGCCGGGCTTCTGGACAAACCGGTCACCTTCACGGGAAATGAAGCCGAAGACGCCCTGCTCAGCAACGGGCACAAGGCCCTCCGGCTGTTCGGCCCGCCGCGCGTGCCGGCCGACCAGCTGGTCCGCTGGATCGCCGACTGGGTGCGCCGCGGCGGCGTTACTCTCGGCAAACCCACCCACTTCGAAGTCCGCGACGGCAAGTTTTAGAGCAAGATTTCCAGCGGCGCTTTTGATACCATGAAAAGGTGAGGGGTATTATGGTGAGTGGTAGAGTGGGGAGGGGTAGAGTGGTGGTGGAGTGGTGAGCATCTTTGTTTACGTTTAGCGTTCGCACAATCCTTGCATGATATTCTCCTTGGAACCTGGGAAGCGTGGCTAATAAACGTAAATAAGACGCTCCCCACACACCAAACTACCACTCACCAAACTACTCACCACTCACCATCCACCACTAACCACTCACCAAAACAACATGCGTATCGATTTTTACGGTCTGACGTTCGAGACGCCGCGGGTGACGGTGTATTTGTGGTCGCCGTGGCGGGCGTCGGCCCTGGAGCACAAGTTGTTCGAAGCGGTCCATTCCTTGCCCGGAGTCCGCACCGAGCAAGAAGCGGACGAAATCCACATCGACATCAACGACGCCAAGACCTGGCGCTCGGCCCTGCAAGGGGTTTGCCGGGTCATCAAAGGTTGGCAGGAGGAAGCTTCGCCGGGCAACGAGCGCCGCGGCTGGCGCTGGCTGCTCGAAGGCGATACCGACGACCACGGCTACGACCACACCGGCGAGCCCGCCTGTATCTGGGCCTTCCTGCGCCTGCTCCTCGAGCGCGGCGGCCTGGAGGATGCCGAAAAGGGCGAAGAGGTCGATCTGAACGGCTTCGGCGTCCGCATCTGGCCCGGCAACGGGTGATTGGGGGAAGTTTCTTCTATTCCAGATTTGATATATACTGAGCGCGGGCAAGAATGATTTTTTCGGCGAGCCGCGGGACTTGTCCACGCCGGCAAAAACCAAGCGGCGCGCTGTCTCAGGAATTCCCGTATCAAGTATAATCCAAACAAGAAAGTTGTTTTCGGAGACGCACCATGCCCGTTCACGACTGGACTCGGGTCAACGCTGGAATCTTTCATCATTTTCACGGCCAGTGGATTACGGCAATCAGCAACACGTTGAATGATGGTTTGCTGCCTCCAAATTTTTATGCTTTGGGAGAGCAGGTGGCCGGCAGTCTGGGTCCTGATGTGCTGACCTTGCAAGCGAAATCCGCCAATGGAAACATCAGCTGGGGGGACTCCCCAAATGTGACGGCCGTGGCCGAGGTTCCCCCCCAAGTCCGCTTCACGGCCCAGGCGACAATCGATCCCTATGTGCTGAAACAACGCACCCTGGTGATTCGCCACAGCAGCGATGACCGGATCATTGCCTTCCTGGAAATTCTGTCGCCGGGAAACAAGGCCAACCGCCATGCCCTGCGCGCGGTAATGGATAAGGCAACCGCCATCCTGGCTCAGGGTTACCATCTTCTGCTCATTGACGTGCACCCTCCCACCCGGCGGGACCCGCAGGGCATTCATGGGGTGCTGTGGGCCGAAATCAGCGAAGAGGCCTATGAGGCGCCGCCAGGGAAACTCCTGACCCTGGCGGCCTATTCCGGCGGAGAGATTAAAACCGCTTACGTCCAGCCGATTGCCGTTGGCGATGTCCTCCCGCCCATGCCCCTGTTTCTGGATCCCGAATTCTACGTCTCGGTGCCCCTGGAAGAAACTTATCAGGCCGCCTGGCGCGGGGTACCCCAACGCTGGCGAACGGTCCTGGAAAACCAGCAACCGTGAAGGCTTTTACCCGAAAACCTCCTCGCGTTTACCCGGGAAATGTGACACAATAGAAATCCTCCGAGGCAACAACCAACTTCCCGGACTTGCCATGACCCAAACTCTTTTCACCCTGACCCTGATTTTCCTGGCCGGCCAGCCCACGCCGCGCCAGCCGCATCCTCTGGCGCCGAGCATTCCTCTCTTGTCCAAGGAGGAATACGCCCACATCGAGAAAATCATCGACCGCTTCGTTCAGTACGACATCGGCAAATTGCCCAAGGCGGAAGGCAAGAAAGCTTTCGCTGACTTCCAGCGGCTGGGGCCGGAGGCCATCTTTTCCCTGATCGACGCCTTCAACCAGGCCGCCGAGATGGAGAATAGCTGCCCCGCCGTAATCATCGGCAGGAAGATCGGCCTCATTCTGAACGCCTCGGACGATCTGGAGCTCTTGCAGTTCGCCAAGGAGAATCTCGGCGCCGGCGTGAAGGCCCGGCGCCACCTGGGGGCGATCCGGGATTTGCAATTCGGCGTGCAGCTCCGCCGCGGCGCCGTGCAGCGCAAGCTGGCCGGCGCCGGCGCCGCTGGTGCGGTGCGCACCATGACCGTCGCCCAGCTCGCTGTCGCCGCCGGCAAGGAGCGCGGCCTGAAACTGAAAAACATCCTCACCGAAATCGAAAAACGCGAAGGCCCGCAAGTGCTGCAAACCCTGGACAAGGCCGCCGCCGCCAACGATAAGGATATCCGTGCCCTGGCCCAGGGCCTGCTCGTCAAACATCTGTCCCGTCAGAAACAGGAATTTCTCAAGGCCATTCTGAAAGATGACCGTCCGGAGGTCCGCGCCGCCGCCGCGCAAGCGGTGGGTTCCCGCAAATTGAAGTGGGGCGACGAATTGATCGCCCTCTTGGAAGACAAGGACGCCAAGGTCCAGCAGCCGCTCGCCGGGCCTTGGTGGCCCTCAGCGGCGGGGCCGACTACGGTCCGTTTCCCGACACGGCGGCCGAGGATAGGACCGCTTCCGTTCGCCGCTGGCGCGAGTGGTGGGCGGGGCAGAAATCCAAGCGGTGAAAGGAAGATTAATCGAGATTGGTTGGACCTGAATTGGAGCGATTACCCGACATGGGCTGAAAGTTCGGACCGAATATCTGTTCGGTGGAAAAGCGCCACGTGATCGGCGAAACTTTTTGTGCCGCCCCTTGGTCAAAACCAGAAGCCTTCTGTGGGTGAGAATTATGTGCGAGCTTCCTGTCCACCCCTGCATGTTGCTTTTCTTGGTCTCATTCGCATGCGCGGAAGCCGATCTTACGAAAGGGGGCTCCGCTAAAAAAAAGCAAGAACGCGACACCATTGCGCCGTCAAAGGGCGCGATCTACCTGAGCCTATATGGCCGCCACTCGAAGGTCACAGATGCCTCATTAAAGACAGAGTTAGCCGGGGTCACGCAGTTGGAGGGGCTAAGATTGAACTGTACTTCAATTACTGACGCGGGCCTCAAAGAACTTGCTAGGTTCAACGATTTGCGAGAGTTGGATTTGTATTGGTCCTTTGCGGTCACGGACGCGGGCTTAAAGGAAGTCGCTGCCTGCAACAACCTCGAAATCCTGGGCCTTTCCCGCACCTGCGTCACGGATGCTGGCCTCAAGGAACTTGCCGGCCTGAAACAACTGCGCGCTCTTGACTTATCTGGGACCGCGGTCAAAGGGATGGGCTTCAAGGAGCTGACGAAATTGAAACATCTTTCCAAAATGGACTTGTCCTGGAGTAGTGTTAGCGATGTCGGTCTGAAAGAGCTGGCTGCCATTCCCCTGCGGCGTCTGGAACTTCGGGAAGCGATCAAACTTACCGACCGAGGCTTCAAAGAACTGGCGCGCCTGGATCAACTCCGATTTCTTGAACTGAGGGGAACCAAGCTTACGGACACTGGCTTGAAAGAACTGGCGCCTCTCAAAAAACTGGAATACCTTAGCCTGAGCCAAACTCGGGTCACGGATGACGGCCTCAAAAGCCTGAACGATTTGAAGGAATTGCGAGAACTGGACTTGAGTTTCACCAAAATCACTGATGATGGGCTAAAAGAGTTGGCTGGCTTGCCGCAGCTGAAAATACTGCGCATATGGGGCACTAACGTGTCTGACAATGGTGTCGAACTTCTGGAAAAAAGCATTCCGGATCTCCGCATCAACGTCTACCGCTAGAGGCGCGCCGAACCGCATTACTGCTTTGCAGGGTTTCAACGTCTCACCTTCGGCCCGTGCAGAGGAGCTTGGTCGTTCGGCTGAATAGAGTAGCGCTGCGACGCAACAGAGGCTTTGCGTTTTCGAGATAGCCTGGTATGAACATCTCGTCACGAACTCCCAAGGGAGAGGACAACCATTGCCCGGTATGTCGCAATGCGCTGAGGCAAGAGCCGTCTCGCTGAGCCTAAAGGGGCACACCATGCTGGTTAAAAGCATGGCCTTCAGTTCGGACGGCAAGCGGTCCAGCCGTAGATCACCTGCTTTGAGTCGAGTATGAACAAACTGCATGATCGAATCGCCCTGGTCACCGGCGCCGGCCGTGGCATCGGTCGGGCCATTGCCATCGCCCTGGCGGGCGAAGGCGCCCGCGTCGCCATCACCGCCCGCACCACCGCCGAGCTTGACGAAGCGGTGCACACCATTCAGGCTGCCGGCGGCCGCGCTGTGCCGATCCCCGCGGACCTGGCCCGATCCGGGGCGGCCCAACAGGTTCTGGCCGACGTGACCGCCCGTCTGGGCCCGGTCGAGATTCTGGTCAATAACGCCGGCATCGGCAGCAGCGCCAATCCCCGCCCGGTGGTGGACTTCGACGACGCCTTCTGGGATCTTTCTCTGAAGCTCAACCTGACCGTGCCTTACTTGCTTTGCAAAGGGGTGCTGCCCGCCATGCTGTCACGGCGCTGGGGACGGATTATCAATATCGCCTCGATCAACAGTAAAATGGGCAGCTTGCACGGCGCCGCGTATGCCGCCAGCAAGCACGGCCTTCTTGGCCTGACACGCACCCTGGCCCTGGAAACGGCCAAAGACGGCATCACCGTCAACGCCATCTGTCCCGGCCCGGTGCACACCCTGATGAACGACAAACGCATCGCCTACGACGCCCAGCGCCTTGGAGTCAGCTTTGCCGAGCAGGAAGCCCGGATGACCCCCATCGGCGGCCGGCTCGAACCGCACGACATCGCTCCCATGGCCGTCTACCTGGCCAGCGACGACGCCCGCATGGTCACCGGCCAGGCCTTCAATAT
>CAZFGM010000493.1:0-5742 GCA_964518515.1 uncultured Alcaligenaceae bacterium
GCACCAGGCTCAGACAATAGTTGTAAAACCCCATCCACAAGCAGCGCGGAAACAGCAACAGCAAACCTGCCGCTGCCAGATAGCCCGCGCTGCTCCCCAGCGCCCCGAGAAAATAGCGGAACGAAAAGGCCAGGCCGACAATGTAAAGCGAAACCACCACCTTTTCCGCCGCCAGCGCCGGCAAGAAGTGCATAAGCCCCGCCAGCAGCAGATGCACCGTCCAGTTGGGCAACGGCTGCCAGTGGACTTCGTAAACCTCGTGGTATCGGCTGCCGGCCGAGCCCCAGTCGCGCAAGATCACCGCGTTGGCCAGATGCGCCGGCCCATCCTGCGTCGGCAAATAGCGATACGACCACACCGGCGCCAGTTGGCACAGGACCAGAAACCAGAAAAAGCAATCCTCCCGGCAGGGCAGGTGCAATCTCAGCCACGCCTCAACACGGTGAATCACAAGGCTAATTCTATACGGAAGCCTACGCGAAAGTTGCAACCCGCCCGCCAGTTCTGACGCCCTGGCACGGAGTCAGCCGGACTAATCTTTCGTTCCGGCGTAGTTCAAAAAACCTGCTTTTTGGGTAACACATTTTTGGGAGGCGTTTCCTTTGAAGGCCACGTTGGGATACCCCCCTCGGCTCCGTAAAGCCTTTCCTGACAAGTGATTGCAAATGGGACAAGGGGGGGTACCCCGGGTACCCCAACTCTTGGTGTGGAGGTTGTTGGCGCACTCCGCCCGGCTGGCCGCCTCGCGGATTTGCTGGATCGCGGGCAGCAAGAGGGCGATCAAGACGCCGATGATAGCGATCACGACCAGCAATTCGATAAGGGTGAAGCCATTACGTAACAGCTGTTTTCTCGCCACAATGACTCCTTGATTACTCTCGTTCCCAAACTCCGATTTAGGTAGGTAGATTCAGAAACTCCGTTGCCACCGACGCGAAACGGAGTATCGAAGACTGCGTCCCAAAATCAAGAGCGTTTTATCCGCCGGGCTGAGCACCCGATTGCCGCGTGCCTCTGGTCGATCCGGCCCAGGTCGTGCAATATCAAACCCACCTGCCGCCCATTGTGCCCTTCGTCATCCAGTTCAACATCGAGACCGGCTTCTGCCCTCCTGCCGCCGATGCAACAACCACGCCGAACGCATGCTGCGGCCGGCGGTCATTACCCGCAAGGTCGGCGGCTGCAATAAGACTCTCTTCAGCCCCCTGGTGCACAGGATCCTGCCCAGCTTAATGGTGACCTGCAAGCAACAAAGGGCGAAGTCCCTCAAGCTGGCGCGGAAACTATGGAGAGGTCCCCGTGCATTTGCCTTTCTGAGACGTCTGGACGTAAGTACAATCGAGGACAAAGCTACCCATCTCTTGGGGATAGACTGGGTCAGGGCAGCTGTCACCACAGGGGCAGTCATACTGCTTTACCTTGAGGTCGCCGTCGTCGACGCAGTTACCAAACTCGGGCATAAGGTTCCAGATTTTCCCGCTCTTGATAGCCTTTCGGCAATGCTTGTCGGGCCACCAAGTCGGGCACACCTTGGCGGTGCCGGACAATCTCATACCGTCGACGGCCTTGCACTCCTCCTTGCATTTTCCTTGTTGAGCGAACGTGATCGAGAGGCTCACTGCCCAAAAAAGCAAGAGCGCGATTCCAACAGTTACTTTGACCCGTTTCATCTTCAGACCCTCCAACAAAGACTCAAGCTATCCGGCCCTCTGCCTTCTCTTGAAAAGAAGAGCGAGACCGAACGTGCCAAAAACGACAATGGAAAGAACAAGCGTCACATACCACCAAAACGCGTTAGTTTCGCCCAATTGCGCTTCGTTGGTTACTTCACGAAGCGCGCCGCTGTTGGCCACAATGTAACTTTTCTGATTCTCCACTTCTCTAACAATCATCCCCCGGCTAGCAGAAAACTGAAAGTCTTCTTTGTTGATTGTTGGCGCTAAATTCGTTATTGTCACCGCGACATCATCTTGCGTGTCGAGCATTCCTGGCTCATCCAGACGATAAAAGCGAATCGACCACGAACATGGTAACCATGTACTTTCTTTGTTCTGAAAGTCGGTGTCAACTTGAACGCGAATGTGATCTTCTACGAATTGCCTGCAGCGGACAATTGCGCCTTGCCGATTGTTATCCACCCAGTATTCAAACACGGTATTGCCCGACCTCGCTTTGAGTATCGTGCAATCTGTGTTGCCCTTTGTAGCCATTCCTGAAACTAAGAATGAGTCTTCTTTAATTGGAACAAGAAGTTGGACAGGTGTTAGCCTTGCGCCAGGGCTCGGGATTACGCCGTGGCCGAACAAAATTGGCAAATCAAAAGCTGAAAAGGCCATTCCCAACTTGTTCTTAGGCGCGTAGTAAACGTCTGGTTGCAATTTGCCAGGAATGTAGTTGGCGCTTGTGTTTTTTTCGCGCGGTTCAACAACCTTGTAGTCTTGCCCGTCATAAAGGTCAGCTTGGTAACAAGGCGAGAAAATATTTGGGCCCGCGAAGAATTTATCTTCGAAAGTCTCTTTCCTAATCCAGTTGTTGGCAAAATGGAAAATCCACCTCACTTTCTTTCGCCCCTTGTGATCTGTTTCAGGGATTTGTTGCTGAGAACCTTCTGGAAGGAGGCCTAAATCGATGTGCCGCTTGGTAAACCTACCCTTGGGATGCAAAGTCGAACCTTCCGCCTCATACTCCACTGCGGCGGCGACTTGCCGGCGCATGCGCCAATCTTTGATTATGGTAGCCAGAACGTCGTCAGCCCCCTGCCCGGAAGCCCTTGGAACCAAGGAAAGCGAAATCGACGTCAAAACAACGGAAGAGAAGAATATCTTCATTTGCCGAATCCATAAAAAGAAATCTCAAGCGGCAGTGCGATCCTTGTCGATGGCAAAACCGTTACATAACAAATCGCATTGGAGTGGCCGGGCCCCAAGCTGGCAATTCTCTGGCTTACTTGAAAGACGGCTTGTCCTCTCGAAGGTACTTGTTTACCGTGAAAAAAACTTACGTCGAGCCGTTTTTGACGAGGCCTTTGGATTTCCCCGAAAACAACAGGGATTCTGGCACCGACAACGCAACCTGCCGCGACGTAAGTGTTTTTCAAACCAGACCGAACGCCACAGGCTTACGACAATCGATATTGCAAGATTCCCATGATTTTCAGGCACAAACGACGAAGTCACGGAACGTAAGTCAAATTAACGGTAAACATGTACTCTCGAAGTCATTGGTCGCACTTTGATATTGGAAGACAGTGTTTGCCACTTATCGACTTTGAAGAGCCTTCCGCTGCGAGAGGTTACCATTACCGTTTCTGCAATCGTGTTACCTACGGGCACGCCTCCCAAAAAAAGCAGCGGTGGCACCAATTCCGCTTCCTCATGCACGAAGCCCTGAACCCTTAGGAATCTGCCGGGGATGGAGTCTTTCCTTGTTAAGCATTTCAAAAACACCCTGAAGGTGAAATGTCCTTGGGAAAGGTTCGATTGTGGCGTAATCGAGACCTCGAATTCCTTAGGTCCTTGGCGTAACACGTTTGTGATAGCTTTGTTATCCTCGCAGCTGGCATGAAGCCCGTCAACCGATTCGAAGGTCGTAATTCTCACCTTCTTGGTTAGAAAACCCTTATTAGGAGTAGTGCGTATTAATTCGTCCGCGAAGGAAACTGTATTCGGGGATATGTGTAGAGACTTTCGGACGCGACCGGTCAACGTCCACCCCGACTGCAGCGCTGGCTCGCCCTTGATATGTGGGAAAATCGCCGCTTCAGTGGCCGATTCCCATGAACCTTTCGCAAAAGAAACCCCTTTTGTAAGGTCCAAGGTAAGCTCAACTACTTGCGACTCGCCTGGCTCAAGCATGAAAGAACGCGGTTTAATGGAACGCACGCAGCCACAGGAGGTCGAAAAATCCTCGATGACAACGGTCTCGCCTGCCGAGTTGCGAATGGGCAGCTTCCAGTCAAACTTGCTGTCTTGCCAAGCTTCTCCAAAGTTGAGGTACTTGTCGTCCACGACCAGTCCTGCATTGGGTAATGAGGACGGTTGAGCGTTCCCGCACCAGTAGGCCACGCACGCCACAAGCAAGAGCACCACAGCCCAACCGCGAGTCCGCCAGGATTCGTGGTTCCTTTTTCCCAGGAGGTTCGTCTCACCAGCCATGTTTGCCGTGACCATCCTCAGCTTTTTGGAACAATCTCGGCCAGAACTCGAGATCGCAATGCCGGCTCGGCGTGGGCAGTTCCCCCTCGCATCGTTATGAATAACCTTCCGGAAAACTCCCGTTCCTTGGCCATGTCGAGAACCAAATGGAGCTTTCTTTCTTCATAGGGCGAAAACTGCCACGGCAAGCTCGTTACCTCCAAGCATGGGCAGCTGGTCTCTACCTGCTCCACCACCACCGATCGATCATGAGGATTTTGCAGGTGAAGAACAAACTCGCGCCGCTCTCCCTGCGCCAGGGTGCCCAGATCGATCATGCCGGGCGAAAGCAGCAGCGGGGGAGTGGCAAAGACGGACCGGCCCCACACGAGGGAAAATGGCACAACGGCAAGGAACAGGATCGCACCGGAAAGCAAGGCTCGGCGGGGAAAACACCTCGAACTTGTTAAGCTCTGTGCGCTCGGCTTCCAGGACCATAACAGAAACAAGATTAGAGAGTCAAAAACCACCATGACCCATGGGTGCGCCTGGATCGCCTCGCTGCCCCCGAAACACGCACAAGAAGTCGCTCCCGAGGCAGCCCGGGACAGAGCCAGGCCGAAAAACGCGCTAAATAGGAGCATGGCTATCAGGCGGAAAAGGGCGGGCTGGATGGCGAGCAGGAGGCCGAACGCGGCGGCTAGTTCGACTTCGATCAGTGTCAATTGGACCAAGGGGGAGCCGAGCAGCCCCGGCTCGGGCAGTGCATCCGTCCAAAGAGAAAATGCCTTGAGCAGAGCCGCCGCCCCCAGAATCGTGCTGACGAGAACCGGAACGAACCGGCGTCTCAAGCGGGGAAAGGGTGCGACGAGTGCTTGGGAAAGGGAATCGCCACCCCCCCCCCAACCTGGTCATCTGTACAGAATCGTGCAAAGCCTCGACCACGGTGACCGTCCTGTCTTGGGCCGTACTTGTTTACCGTGAAAAAAACTTACGTCGAGCCGTTTTTGACGAGGCCTTTGGATTTCCCCGAAAACAACAGGGATTCTGGCACCGACAACGCAACCTGCCGCGACGTAAGTGTTTTTCAAACCAGACCGAACGCCACAGGCTTACGACAATCGATATTGCAAGATTCCCATGATTTTCAGGCACAAACGACGAAGTCACGGAACGTAAGTCAAATTAACGGTAAACATGTACCTTGGGCCAGCGTCTGTCACCGTCCGTGGCTACCACTCCGTGCCTGTCTCTCAACTCCCGAAAAGACTTTCCTACCAACTCAGTCAGTAGTGTAGACATCCGTCGGAGATGCGGCGAGGGGTGGGCAAATTTTTTTTTCCGGATTGTCCGGCTACGAGTAAGATGCTTCGTAGGAGGTAGGCTGGATCGATGTTCGCCAAGAGTATCAAGAGCGAAGTGCCGTGGCTGACCGCGCTGGCCGCGGTCATGGTGTTGGCGGGGGCGGTCCGCCTTGCCGGGGTGGAAAACAAGTCGCTCAGCAACGACGAGGCCTATTCCTGGCGGATCAGCCAGTATGCGCCCGGCGAGCTTGTCTACCGCACGCGCTGGGACGCCAATCCGCCTCTTTATTATCTGGTTTTGCAGG
>CAZFGM010000494.1:0-5729 GCA_964518515.1 uncultured Alcaligenaceae bacterium
GCTTGGCGATGAAGTTCCACACGTCTTTCCTGGTCCAGCCCAGCAGGGGATTCACCTTGACGAGGTTGAACTTGGCGTCCCACTGGACGATTCCTGCCCCGGCGCGGTCCTCGGTCTGGTCGGCGCGGATGGCGCTGAGCCAGGCGTCGTAGCCGCGCACCGCCTGGCGGAGCGGCAAAATCTTGCGGTCGTGGCAGCACTGGTCCGGGCGGTGCACGTACAAGGGGCCGCCGTGCTCGGCTTCGTATTCCGCGACCGTCAGCTCGGGGCGGATGTATTCCACCGCGATGCCGTAGCGCTCGCGGATGCGTTCGCGCAGTTCGAGGGTTTCGGGAAACTGGTAGCCGGTTTCCAAATTGAAGATGCGGACCCTTGGCTCGATGTCGGCGAGCATGTGGATGAGACAGCAGCCTTCGGCACCGAACGCCGTCGCCATGGTCAGGCGCGGATGAAACGTGTCCACGGCCCAGCGCAGAATGGTCGGCGGCGTCTGGCCGGTCAGCCGTTCACTGGCAATGGCGATGTGTTCCGCTGTCAGAGCAGGCATTTCCCTCTCCATTTCTCCCAATTTACCAAATTCGGGTGGAAAGGTCCCTGCTTCTTTATCGACCGAGGCCAGGGAATGTCCCAAGAAGTTCCGTTCATGACAGGCAGGTGGAAAGGTGGGAAGATTTTCAGGGATAGTTTAGCGGGGAGCCGTAGGCGACGGCGTTAACGAGCGGTCGCCTTCGGCTCCCCGCTAAACAGGGTTACCTTTATTTCTTGCGCATGAGCACCGGTTCCAAGATGACCCGGACCGGCGTGCCCATTTCCGGAATCCGCTCGGTAAAGGCCTGGAAAGACAAGGCCTCGGTGTCGCTGCTGCTGTCGATGGGCAGGTCAAGCATGGCGCTTTCGAAATTGACCACGCAAATGACGGTGCCGTCGGTGGCGGCGTAAAAGGGGGGTCGTTTCTTTTCCGGGTCGGGGAAAAACCGGCTGCCGGAAAAGACCCAGTCCACGTGCAGTTCCTTCTTGGTTTTAATGTTTTGCACCCATTGCTGGGCCGGCAGGCGCACCAGCTTGCCATCCTTGTTTTTATATTCCAGGGTAATCTTGATGATCGTGCCGGAAGGGGGAATGATTTTCGGATCGCGGAACTGCACAGGTTTGCCGGGCTCGGCGCCGGCGGCCTGCAAAGCGGCGTGGGCCACGCGGGCGTCGATGTCGGCGGCCAGGATGGCTTCATGTTCCTTGGTTCGCCTGCGGGTCAAGAGCATTTCCAGGCGTCCCTTGGTCAAGCAGACGTAGGATTCGATGACCACCCGGCGTTTGTCCCCCTGGATTTCCAAAAAGATGTTCTTGCCGAGTTCCGCTTTCTTGACGGGCGTTTCCTTTTTATCGGCCGGTTCCTTGGCGGGTGCCGCCGCGGGAGCCTCGGCATCCGGAGCGGACGGTAAGAACCACCACGCCCCGATAAAAATCCCCAGAACCAGCAGGCCGCTGGCCACGCTGACCCAAATCAACCAGGTCGGAAACGGGGTAGCAGGCCGACGCAGCGTTTCTTTCGGCGAAGGCTGGAGAAGCTCCTGAAACCCCTGCATCCCTTTGGGGTCGGGAGGAGGGTGGAACTCCGCGATTTGCTGATTATTCAGGTCAATCGTGTTCATAAAATTCACCATAACAGGTTCGCTGGGGGAAAGCAAAATCAAATCCCCACGAGAGGGGGGGCCTCGAGGGGGCGGGAACCTTGATGAGGCTCGCCGTACAATGCGGCGACCACCCGCCGGGAATTCTGCGTGTGTTAACCGCAAGCGCAGGTTCATTTTTTCTTACCATAAACCGGTTGGTCCGCTTTTTTTGATACGCCGGATCGTACAAGGCGCGCGTGTGTCGCCAGATCCAGCGGCGTTGGCAGTTCATGAATCTTGGGATCAAAGGTCAAATAAACATACCCAGGTGAGCATCAGCTGATGTTCACCTGGGTTAGGAACGCTCGAATTTTTGCCGTGGGGCAGACATTCCTGTCTGCCGAAGCTCCGGGCAGACCAATTCTCGGGCGGCTCCTAAAAGATCGCACTCGGCACATGGAGTGCGCCGGTTACTTTACTCCCGAATGGCCGGCGGTTTGCGCAACCGCAGTTCAATCCCCCCCGGCCGGCGCGGGAGCGTGCCCTTTTTCAAATCCTCGAAGAGCTTTTTCTGCTCGTCCGTAAGCAGGTTTTTGATCTTGCTGTCCACGTCCTTTTGCAGCTCTTCCACTTTTTTCTTCTGCTCGTCGGTCAACTTGAGTCTTTCCTGGACCGCGGGGGGCAAGATTTGGCCGGGCACGCCGCCGCCGATGCGAACGTCGATATTGGGGCGTCCCTGCCCTTCGCGGCGTACTCTTTCGAAGGTCTTTTTCTGCTCATCGTTGAGCACGGCTTCCACCTTGCCCAGATAATCGGTCCGCACTTTCTGATAGGTTTCCGTCGCCTCCTTGACCTTGGCCCGGTCCCTGGCCTTGAAAGCTTCCCGCACTTTGGCCTGGGCATCTTTTTGCTTTTCCTGAAATTCCTGATTGATCTTGTCGTACTTTTCCTTCTGTTCCTTGCTGAGATTGAGTTTTTCCAGGCCAGTTGCGGAAATCAGGTCGCCGCCGCTTGGAAAACCAAGCCGAGGAACCAGCCTCGCAACCAAGACGAAAATCCAACTGCTGCGCCGCTATACCGTGGGTTGGCGAGCATACGTTCATTCCTTTCTTGTTTGTTTTTTCTGCAAACGTTCTCGCAGCAGTTGATTGGCAAGCTCTTGACAAGAAATACCCCGTTTTCTGGCCGCTTTTTGCAAGTGATCGAACACGGAGGCTTCAAGCTCAAAAAGGTAATGCCTCCGCTCGATTTTGATAACCATGTTTTTCACCGGCTTGGTTTGGTCCCAATAATCCGCAAGGCTATGGCGATCCCAAAAATCACCCGCTTCTTCAAGGGTAGCGAAACATTCGGGAATGGGCTCCCGCTTAACTTTTCTTTTGACGGGCATATCGTTTTTTCTCCTTTCGATCCATTTCTCGAGCGCTAATCGGCAGGATCTGCCGGTTCCTTTTGCGGACAAAAAATACGATCAAATGCCGGCCGGTTTCAGTCCGTCCAAGAGCGGAATAAACATCTTCCCCCCGAAAATGACCCTTTTCCGAAAAACGAATGTGAGGTTTATGCTTCAGAACATACTCGGCCTCTGCTTGTGTAACCCCATGCTTGGATTGAATCTTTTCCAAAATCGATTCTATCCAGATAATATCGCGGAAGATCATAGAGGCGTGCCATGTACCTAAACCAGCTCAGGGATAGGGCGATTACCCCGAGGCTTTCAATCGCTCATTGACCCAGAGGTTTATCAAAGCCGCTGTGGAGATTCCCTTTTCGGAGGCGACTTTTTCTCAGGCGACGGGCCAACGCTGGTTTCATGGTAATAAGATAATGCTCTCGTTTGAGAGCAAAAACCATATTCCTTACTGGTTTGGTGAGATCCCAGTAATCGCCCAGATCATGGGTGTCCCAAAATTCTCCGGCGGCTTCGGCCGAGGGGAAACTTTCGGGAATGGGGCGCGTTTTACCTTTTTTCTTCCGGGCATACCGATACCAACCGGGGAGTTGCAGGAGGTTAACCAGCCTCCTTTTTCGAACCCGGTCCAGTTCTTTTCATGTTCCTGTCTTTCTGCAACCCTTCTCTAATCCAACAATTAAGCAGGGTTCCGATTTTTACACCTTTTTTTCGGGCCGCGGAAAGAACTTGGCCCATCAGCTCGGAATCCAATTGGACTGCATAATGGCGTTTTTTGATTTCGAAAACCAGGTTATCAACGGGCCGCAGATATTCCAGGTAATCGGTCAGGTCATGTGTGTCCCAAAATTCGCCAGCGGCCTCTGTGGTTCCAAAATCCTCTGGCAGGGGATCAATTTTTCCTTTTCTTTTGCCGGGCATAAAACTATTTCTCCCTTTCTGTCATAAGGCGAGCGCTAATAGGCAAAGCCCGTTTTCCTTTTTTTAGAAGAACAAACACAACAAGGTAACGCCCCCCTTCCGTTTTTCCCCAGACGGAATAAAGATCTTCCCCTTTGATCCGGCCCCTTTCATGCAATTGAAAAAACGATTTGCTTCTCAATACGTATTCTACCTCCTTGGTGGAAACTCCGTGTTTGGTTTCTATTTTTTCCCGAAAAGAGTTCGCCCAAATTATTTTCCAGGATTTTCATGGAAAACCGGTTAAAACCAAGGAATAACTATTCCTCAACTTTCAATGGGCAAGAACCATTTCCTCCACCGGCCGGCGGAAAAACCGGCCGCCCTGCATCACGTGCGTGATCCGCTTGCGGTCTTCCAGGATGGTGATGTCGTCGAGCGGGTTGCCGTCCACGACGATCAGGTCGGCGAACTTGCCGGGCTCGACGGTGCCGATCTTGTCGGCCATGCGCATGGCCTCGGCGCCCTGTTTGGTGGCGGCGACCAGGGCGTCCATCGGCGAAAAGCCGGTCAGCTTCACGTAGTGGGTCAATTCGCGGGCGTAGGTGCCGTGCGGGCACCAGGAGAAGCCAAAATCGCTGCCCATGAGAATCTTGACGCCGCGGCGGCGCATCTTGTCGATGTTCTCGATGGCCGCGTCCAGTTCTTCCTTGTAGTGCGTCTTGTCGAGGAAATTTTCGTACGAGCCGAGCCAGCCGAAGCCGCCCTGCTCGGCGAACTCCAGAGTGCTGACGATGTAGTCGATCCCCGGCGCGACATAGCATTTTTTCTCGCAGATCATGTCGATGGTGCGGTCGTCGATGAAGGTGGCGTGATCGATGAGATCGACGCCGGCGCGGGCGGCCATCTGGCAGCTCTCGGCCGAGCGGGCGTGCACCGAGCACAGCCGTTTGCGGCGATGCGCCTCCTCGACCATGACGTCCACTTCTTCCTGGGTGCAGGTGAGCTCGGTCTGCTGACATTCCAGGAGCAGGCCCTCGCCGGTGATGTACATCTTGATCATGTCGGCGCCGTCCTTGACCATCTGGCGGACCGCCTTGCGGACTTCCCACGGCCCATCGACGAATACGCCCAGGCCGGCCATGCCGAGCTTGAGCCAGCTCGGGTTCCAGTCAAGCATGCCGCCGGTCTGGACGATGTCGCGTCCGGCGGCCAGGAGGCGCGGGCCGGGAATCGTGCCGCGGTTGATGGCGGCCTTGATGTGGATATCGACCATGTGCAAGGCGCCGGCAGACAGGCCCGCCGTGAAGCCGCAGTCCAGCATCGTCCGGGCGTTGGTCACCGCGGCGATGGTCGAGATTTCCGGCGGCTGCTTCAGGTCCAGGTCCGGCAATTCCGTGACGTGGTTGTAACTCAGGTGCACGTGGGCCAGGATCATCCCCGGCATCAGGGTCCGGCCTTCCAGATCGAGCACGCCGGCGCCGTTCGTGTCGAAATAGCCGTTGCCGTTAGTGGCAACCTCCTTGGTTTTTTCGCCTTCGACGACAACCGTGGCGTTGGCGTACTCCGCCCCGGTGCCGTCGATCAGGTGGGCGTTTTTGAAAACAGTCCGCCCATTGGTGATTCCATTGTCGGTGGTCATAAGTCACTTCCCCCGGAAAAGAAAAGCGTTCTTGAATGCGCGCGTTGATTGTACCGTCCGGGGAGGGGAAAAGAAATATTCCTCTGGAAAAAGTTCCATACAATCGGTAGCGGAAGGTTCTTTTCCAGGGTGGGTTCATTACCTTTGTTCAGCCGTGCCGCCCGGA
>CAZFGM010000495.1:0-5724 GCA_964518515.1 uncultured Alcaligenaceae bacterium
ACCATGGCACGATTTGGATCTGCTTTGGGACTTGAAAGTGAAGCAGACAAGGCGAAAAATCCGGTTTCGCAAAGCAGGTCATGGCTGAAATGCCGCCCCCCGTTAGCCTCGTTCCAGCTCGCGACGCAGCCGCCGATAGATTTCGCGTTCGAGTGGATCGACGGACTCTTCGCGCAGTCCCAGGTTCTTCGCTTGCCGCCAGGCCTGGGCGGCAGCACCCGGATTGCGGCCCTTATGGGCCTGGGCCAGGTGGAAATACAGATTGGGCGACGGCCGTTGGATGATGGCTTCTTCCAGGTCCTTGACCGCCAGGTCGTGCCGGCCCAGGGTCAGATAGATGACCGCGCGCGTGTCCAGCAGCGAGGGGTCCGGGCCGATGATGGCGAAGGCTTTGTGAATCAGCTCCAGGGCTTCCTCTCCCTTGCCTTTGCGCACGGCCACTAGCCACGCCAGATTATTCAGGGCCACGGGGTTGCGCTCGTCCTGGGCCAAGGTCTGGCGGTAGAGAGTCTCGGCATCGTCGGAACGTCCCTGCATATGCCGCAGTGCGGCCAACGCCGACGAAAGGATCGGCATCTTGGGGTTCTTAACAATCGCATCCTGGAACCAGCGTTCCACACGCGCGCTGTGGACCTCTTTGTTGGAGGCTTGACTCACCACCAGCAGGCAGGTCTGGGCCACCAGCGGAGCAGGGCACGTTGGCCAGGCCTTGGCGCACAGATCGAGCGCTTCTGGCGAACGCTGCTGACGGCCGAGATACGTGGCGAGCACCAGAACACTTTCGGGTTTCTTGGACCCCGCTACGTACTGACGATACATCTCTTCGGCGGGCCCGGTCTGGCCCAACTCCTCGAGCAGCCCCGCGACCGGCAAGAGATATTCATCTTTGCTTCGGGCCAGAGTTTTGAGGAACGGGACGGCTTCCGCGGCTTTGCCCTGGGCTTTCAAGAGAAATGCCTTGAGCCGAAAGGTTCCAAAGGCATTGGGCTCCAGCTTTTCCAGTTTGGCGACCCACGGCTGGGCTTCGGCGGGCTCCTTGTGCCGCAACAGGCCATGGGCATAGTACGCGACATACGGGGTTTTATCGTCGTGGCTGGAAAGCAAGATCAACAGCTGTTCCCGAGCTTTGGACCAATCGCCGACCGAATCGTAAAGCTGGGCCAGCAAGAAGCGATCGTCGGAGGTTGCCGAAGGATTTCGCAGCATGCTTTTCAGGATGTCAATCGCTTGGCGGCGCTGGCTTGGGGCCTTTTGCGCGGCCAAAACGACGGCCCGGGCACGTTGGTCTTCGACCTTCGCGCCACTACCCGCTTCCCCCGGCTTCGCATCATCCCTTAGGTCCAATACCGCCAGGGCATCCTTGGAACGCTGATAATTCCCTTCGACCGACAACAGCACGGCCAACAAGCGCCGGGCCCAAGCCGCATCCTGGGAAGTTTGGCCTTTCAGGGCCATGATTTTCCGCAGATAACCTTCCGCTTCCTTGGGCTGTTGCTGACGCAGGCTGAAAAAGACGCCGTTGCGCAGCACGGAAACATCCTCCGGTTTGGCTTTCAGGGCCGTTGCAAACAATTCTTTGGCCTGGGCTATTTTGCCGATGGCCTCGTAACACTGGGCCAAGGGGAGCAGGCCATTTTCCCCGGTTAACTTCTTTTGCGCCTTCCCAACGGCGGCCTGGGCTGGCTCTTTTTTGCCAGTGCGGGCCAGGAAATGGACGAGGGCTACCCAGGTTTCCGGCTTATCATCTGCCAGGGCGACGGCCTGGCGCAGCTCGGCCTCGGCGGCCGCGTCCTGCTTGGCGGCCCACAGAATTTGTCCCAGCCAGAGGTGGTCGCGATAATCTTTCGACTCTTTCAGACCGGCTTTTTGCGCCAGACTCAGCGCCAGGTTGAAATCTTGTTTTCCCAGGGCCAGGGCAGCCCCCAACCGGTCGAGGTCGGCCAGGAAGGGACTCTGGTCGCGCAATATTTGCAGCAATTGATCCGCTTCCTGGTAGCGGCGACCCTCATAAAGAAGGTGCATCAAGCGGCGGATGACCTGGGTGTCCTGCTCCCCCAAGGCGATGGCTTCCTGGTATTTGGCGATAGCGGCATTGGCATCCCCGGACCGGTCGCAAACCTCCGCTTGAGCCAGAATCACCCGCGACCATCCGGGGCGGCGGGAAGCCACCGCCTTGAGGAGGGTATCGGCCTGTTCGAGTACCTTCTTGTCGTTGGCCTTGGCCTGCCTGAGGAACTGCCGCGCTTTTCCGAACCGCCAGTAAGCCCCTTCGGGTCCCTCGACGCGCTGGATGTCGGCGATGGTCTCGGCAATCGCCTGCTCCTTGCCCATGTGGAATGCCAGATCGAGCAGAGTGAGGTGGAGGCGAATGTTATTGGGTTGCCACTTGGCCAGGCGTCGGTACAGTCCCTCGGCCTGGGCGAGTTCCCCTGTGCGGGCATGCGCCTGGGCCAGGGCGTCCCAGAGCCGCCGCTGAGCTTCTCCAGTTACTCCTTCGGCCTGGCGGGTCAATTGGGCCAGGACCTTCTTGGCGTCGGGTCCCCCGCGCTGACTCCAATGGGCGATCCGGGCCAGGCGCAATTCCACCGGGGCGCCCAGCTGCCGCTCGGCTTCATCCAAAATCTTGAGTGCCTCGGCGGCTTGTCCCTGGCGCTGGGTCAGCTCGGACAGGGCCAACCACACCTCCACGTTTTTGGGGTGTTTGTCCTTGAGGAGGGTGAGCAGCTCCTGGGCCTTTTTCACTTCTTTTTTGGCCAGCAGCAGCTCGGCGCGGACAATGACCCGGCCCACGGTTTCTTCTAATTCGTCGAGGGTTTGTTCGACCTCGCCCCAGAGCCGCTGGTTTTCGGGCCGGCGCATGTTCCGCTCGATCAGCAGCCGGGCCACGATGAGTTGGGCACCGGGGAGCTTGCGGTGGGTCTCAATCGCTTCGTCGATTTTGTTGGCGGCCAGAAGACTGGCCCCCATTCCCAGCAGGGCCTCGCGCGACAGCGGATCGCGGCTGGCGGCGCGGCGGTAGGCGGAATACTGGCGGTCGCGGTCGCCGAGCTGGTCGTAACATTGGCCGAGCAAGAGCAGGGCGTGTTTCTCCTCCTCGGGCCACAGGGCCAAGAGCGGGCCAATCCGTTCCAGGGTTTGGCCGGCCTTATGCCACTGTTCGTTTTTGAAGTCCAGCCGGGCGCCGAGGTAATCCAAAAGATGGGGCGAAACTTTTTCCACACGCAAGCGCGCCGTGAGTTTGCCAACTTCGTCCTGCTCGCCGTGGTCGATTACTAACAGGGCCAGGGTCCAGAGCAGATCGATCTTTCCGGCATAAGCACTCTGGCTGGACAAGGCTTTTAAGCCGCGGCGCAACCAGTCCAGGGCCAGGCCGGGATGTCCGATCTGCAGTTCCAGGGTGGCCAGGGACTTGTACAGCAGCGCTTCCAAAGGTTGCAGTTTCAGGCCGCGTTCGAGAAAGGAGCGTGCCTGGTCGATTTTTCCCAAGGCGCGGGCAACCTCTCCCGCTTCGAGCAGCACCTGGGCTTCTTTGCCGATAGGATCTTGCCGCTGGCGCGGGGCCAGGGCCAGTGCCGTGGCGAGATCTGCGGCGGCCTGGGTGAGCATTTTTTCCTTGGCCTGGCTGGCCAAGGGCCGGCTGATCAGGCGGCGGTAACGACCCCGCGCCAGCCAGGCCTCCGAGGAGTCCTGATTTTGCTCCACCAGGGCATCCATGGTCCGGTCGGCGGTTTTTTCGTCTTTAAAACGGAAGCGGAAAACCTGGGCCAGACGCAAGTAGGTCTTGGTTTGCCGCGGTGGGCTCTTGAGGGCTTGCTTATAACGTTGGACCGCCTCGGCATATTTGCCGTCGCCTTCCAGGCTCTCCCCCATGAGGTGCAGAAGTTCGTTGTCCCCGGGTGAAGAGCCCAGGAGAACATCCAGGTGCACGCGGGCATCGGCGAAGCGCCGCACGTGCATGGCCAGGTCCACCAGGCGGCGGCGCACGTCCAGGCGCTCCGGGTCGCGGCGCAGGACTTTCTCCAGGACCAGATACGCCTGCATGCGGGCCTCGGGGGCCTGGGCCAATTTATCCAGCGCCAGGGCGTATTGTGCCAGGGCTTGGGTATCGCCCGGGGCGTGGGCCAGGTACATGCCCAGGTACTTCACCACCTGATCGAGTTTGCCTTGCTCCTGGGCCAATTCCGCTTGGCGGAGCAGGAAAGCCGCGTTGCGTTCCATCTGCACGGCATGCAGGCCGTAAAGACCGCCCCCAAAAAGAAGGGTGGCAATGAGCAACACCAGAGCAAATTTAAAACTGAAGCGTCTTTTCATAGGGGCACATTTCCGGGGAGAAGATGGGCGGGAACGACACGGGGACCACGCGCCGTGTTCGTGCCTTCCTCAAACTGGCTGGACGAATCGGCCACGCCATAAACGGGCAAGCTCGGCCATTGCAGATGAAGGTGTCCGGCGACATCGACGGCGCGGGCAAAGCGCCGGTTCTGCAGCAGGCTGACGAGCCGGGCCCGGCTGCGCGATATGCCGACATAGGTGCGGAACCGGCTCAACAAACCCAGGGGCAAACGCAGTTGTTCCGGGTCGAACTCCCAGGGATGGAAATACAAAACCGCCACGGACGGCTGACAGTGTCGCCGCACCTGGCGCAAGGCCCATTTCAGGAAGAACAACGGCAAGAGCCGGAAATAGCCCCCGCCTCCCACGGGAAGGTTCATCCCCAAGATTCGCAGCGTGGCGGGCGGCATTTCCAGAATCTCGTGACGCCTCCCCTGCGCCCGGAAAGGCGCCCGCGGCGCCCCGGGCACCCCATAGCGGTCGTGGCGCACGGGATAAATCGATGAGTCATAGGCCAGGCCCATTTCCGCCAGCACGTCGAGGGCCCACGCGGTTTCGCGCACGATACTGAAAGTCGGCGCCCGGTAACCGCGCACCGGCTTGCCGGTGGCTTGCTCGAGGGCATCCTTGCTCTTGCGCACGTCGTCACGGAAAGTGGCTGGAGTGAGGTTATGGACGCGCTGGTGGTCCCAGCTATGGCTGGCTACCTCGTGGCCCGCCCGGATCATGGCGCGCAAGAGAGGCCCGTGCCGCCGCGCGATTTGTCCGACGACAAAAAAGGTGGCCTGGATGTCCAAGGCGGCCAGCTGGTCCAGCAGCCAGCGGGTCGAGGGCTCCAGCCGCTGGCGATAATGGGCCTTCAGCTCCGGAGCGATCGTCAGCTTCGCCGCCGCTTCGATGCGGTAGTGCTCTTCCACGTCGAAGCTGAGGACGATTTGGGTCGGCTTTTCGTCCGGCGAACTGGCCGGTTCCTTGAGGACCGGCTTTTTTTCCGAGGGAGTTAGCCAGTGGAAACCACCGGCCGTCCGTCGTCGCATTTCGGCGGAATCAATCGGCATGGTCGGCACTTGGAAAAGGCTAAAGGTCTATCCGAAAAGAGGACAAGACCCAAAGGGTCCTGTCCCCTTTTCCGATAGCCTCAAAGGAAGGTGGAGAGAGTGGCGGGCCGCAACAAAAAAGAAAGGCTTTCGGGTCGATCCCGCCAAGAAAATCACCAGGAACCCTGGGGTGGTCGGGGATTTATTTGTCCGAGCCGGAAGCGTAAGCGACGGCCGAAGCCTGGCGTGGCCGTCGCTTACGCTTCCGGCTCGGAACCGGCACGAGTGCCTCGGTCAGACGAACTTACCTTTGACAGACCCGATCACTCACCAGCCAAAGGTTTTGCCGAAATCT
>CAZFGM010000496.1:0-5718 GCA_964518515.1 uncultured Alcaligenaceae bacterium
CCGCGTGAGGATTCTCGTCACGCGGAGCGTGACGACTACACTGCGGCTCAGCCGCTTTGAGGTATCTTCGGTCTTACTTAGCATTTTCCTGCGCACGATGGATTTATGGTAAAATAAAACCATCTGCGAGTCGGCCGGACGGTCGCTGCCTGGGTTTCGAGCGCGTGCGCGATTTCGGGATTCGGGGAGAGGAAAGTCCGGGCTCCACAGGACACGGTGGTGGGTAACGCCCACCGTCCAAGGCCGGCGCTAGCGGCGGCCAAGGATAGGGAAAGTGCAACAGAAAGGATACCGCCTTGGTGAGTGGTGAGTGGTGGCGTGGTGGTTTAGTAGTTGGTTTCTGGGAAAGTTGGGGCAGGTTTAAAAAGGTCCCTCCTTCCAGGAATTAAAAAAATCCATTATACCCCACGCGGGGCAAATTGAGGCATTTCATTTAGCCGGCGAGCTTGCTCGCCGCGGCCAGCATCCGCTCCACGGCGAGCAAGCTCGCCGGCTTAATAATGTCTCAATCCATCCCGCTGGCGGTATACCACTCTACCCACTCTACCACTCACCACCCACCAAGGTAAGGGTGAAAAGGTGGGGGGACTTCGGTCCCTTAATGTAAGAGCCCACCAGCAGCCGGGTGACCGGCTGGCTCGGCAAACCCCACCGGGAGCAAGGCCAAATAGGGGAGCAGGGCTGGTCCGGCCCATTAACGACTTCCGGGTAGGCCGCTCGATCGGCCGGGCAACCGGCCGGCTAGAGAAATGACCGTCGCCGCCCCGTTTCTTTCCCAAGCCCGACTCTTGGGTCCGGGATTTCGAACGGCCCCGGCCCCAAGGGCCGGGCTTGGGGGAAAAGGGGGCGGCACAGAACCCGGCTTACAGGCCGGCTTGCAGATTTTTTGCTTTGCCTTTTCAGCCCGCTTTTTTGTACAATACCGCCCTGGCACGGAGGTATCTCTTCTTCCACACGGAGGTGGTCATGTCGAAGGGCCATCGTCTCAGCCGCCAGCAAAAGGGAAAAATGAAACTTGGCCGGCGCCGGCCGGATGCGGACCGGCTGCAGCCTTACCACGGCCGGAAATATCAGGCCGCCAATTACGTGGAGGCTGTCTTTTTGGCCGAGCGGGCCATCCTGGAATGTGACGCCCTCACCGGCCGCCAATTGACGGATCGGCACGTCGAACAATCCCTGGAATACTTGGCCCTGGAACTGCGCGGGGAAAAACCTGCCCGGCCACCCCATGGTTTTCTGGCCGCCCTTCGGGGGGGCGGCCCCGAGGACCTGCTCGCCGAAAGGATCAAGGAATCCTGGCGGCAGGGCCAGGTCCACCACTCGCTTCAAGATTTGTCCGGCATAGCCCGCACCCTCTGGCAGTCGGTCCGGATTCGCAACGGTATGGGTATCGGTCCGCGGGGCTATCTGGACTTCGTGGGCGATTTCTTGGGGGACCTGGACCTTTCTTATGAGCGCCTCGATCCGGAAGAACTGGATAACCTCGACCTGGAAATAGCCTCGACAGAGAAAGTATCCCAGGTGATTTTTCGGCACCCAACGGGAATGCAAAGACAGATTTTTCCCCCAAAGTTGGTCTGGGTCGGGGACCCCCTCTGATCGGGTTTTGGTACTCAGGTGACGGCCGGGAATACTGGGCGCGGGCAAAATTGATTCATTGTGGGGCATTCTTGCCTGCCAGGCGGGCGTCTCAATCCTGGCCGCGCCAAGAATAACGGCCAGCCGGAACTGGCGGAACTGAAGGCCGAGTAATCCCGGATTTGCATTTCAGGTTTACCTGGTCCGATTAACCGGCACATCTTAGCGATTTTCCTGGTTGGAATAGTGCCAAAATTCCCTATTTCTCTTGACTTGCCGCTTTGGGGCCGATAAGAGAAGTGGCAATTTCTCAGGATGAAAGGACCCGGAGGGAGCCGCGACATGGTCAGGAAACTGCCGCGCTGGGGGATGGTTGTCGGGTGCGTGCTATTGCTAAACGCGCCCGCCGGCGGGCAAACGCCGGGCCCTTCCCCTTCGCCAACCCCGCTCTTCTCCGGACCGGGTTGGGCCCCCCCTCCAGCCCCGGGTCTGGCACTGGTCCAACAACCGCCGGACAAGGAAAAACCGAAGCCACCGGTGGTGGACTTTGCCCAGCTGCCGCCGCCGCGGGCGGAGGCCCCGGCCGGCCTGAATCCCAACATGATCGGCGATTTTCTGGGCACGTATTATTTCTTTCCCGTCACGGTCGCCACCACGACCACGGTCCCGGACCTGGGCTTTCTCGTGGTGCCGGGCACGGCGACCAAGGTGGTTCGCGTACCCCTGCTTTCGCGCGGCGCGTTCAAGATAGGCGAGAACGAAAGTCCCCGGCCCCAGGACCGCTTGTTCTTTTCCTACAATTATTTCGACGGCCGGCCCGGCCCGGCCCACGGCTCGGACATCCCGCAATCCTTTATCCAGCCCTTTCCGTTTGGCCGGGGTCAGGTGGTGCCTTCCATTGTCAACATTCCCGGTGTTCCCCCTCCAAGCTTCAATCTCCACCGGGAAGTGATCGGCTTTGAAAAAACTTTATTCCACGGCACGGCCTCCTTCGGCCTGCGGGCGCCGTTGCTGCATTCCGGCGGCGACAACACCTTTGTTGACCAGGTGGCCGGCGACCTGAGCGCCCTATTCAAATATGCTCCCATTTTAAACGAGGACACCGGTAACGTTTTGTCCACCGGACTGGTGCTCACTCTGCCCACCGGCGGGCGCATCCTGACCCCCGAGGGCGACATTCACCCGACGCTGCTGCAGCCTTTTGTCGGCTTCATTTACAATTGGGATCGGTTCTTTGTGCAGGGGTTTTCCTCCGTGGTCGTGCCGACCGATGCCCGCGACGTGACCCTGTTCTTCAACGACGTCGGCCTGGGCTGCTGGCTATACCGCGGCGATCCGCAGCGGTTTATCAGCGCCCTGGTGCCGACGGTGGAAGCCCACGTCACCACGCCGCTGAACCATCGCAACGTAACCGATCCCATCATCGGCACGGACCTGGTGGTAATTACCGGGGGCCTGCATATCGGCCTGGGCAGCCGCTCGACCCTGACGCTGGGAGTGGCCGCCCCGATCACGGGACCGCTGCCGTTTTCCGTCGAGGGGATTGCCCAGTTTAACTTCCGGTTTTAACAGAACTCCCTTTTCTCGTGGTAGGCCTACTTCAGCCGGACATTGTACAATTCCGGAATCGAGCTGTTGATTTCATCCGGGGCCAGTCCCATGGTCAAGGTGATGCGGCCCCATTCGTCTCTTTCCAATTCCCGGAAGAGAATGGGCCAGATTTTATCCTCCTTCAATTTGGGCCTTAGACCTTTGAACTTCTTGCTGATGATGTACAGGTGAAGATTGTCATCAAATCCTGGACGCAAAACGATGCGTTCACCTTTGTCACCATATTCTTTTTTCAAGATTCTTTTGATTTTGCTTGGTAAAAGGTCCCGCGACATGGTTTGGCCCTCCTCTACAGATTGTTTTCAATCCAGCTTAACACTTCCTGGACGGCTTCCAAGAAATCCTCTGCTTGGGCCGCGCTGGAAAGATCGGAATCATATCTCCAGGCCGGCTGCCAGCCGTTGACACGGTTGGAAAACTTTCTCCACAGAATGTCATTATTTCGTAACCGGTCTTTGCCACCCGCCATGCGAAGAAGAAGTTCCAGGCTGTGGGTATACGCTGCAAAAGCAATCCTTTTTTCCTGCAACCTATCTTCCAATTCTACCAGATTGCGGCACTGCCATTGGCGCATTAGTTTGAATTTCAGCAAACATTCAACCGCGTACCCCGCCAGGTACATGGCCCCGCGCCAGCGGCCGCCGGCGAATAATACCTTGGCATCCGCCAGGCGATGCTGGCCTGCTTTTCGCAGCTCGGTCACGCCGGTATGAAGTTTGGCCGCCATGTTAATTTAACTCCACTACCTGGCCGGTCATGGTAGCCTGGTAAATCGCCAGGATGATTTCCACCGCCCGTCGGCCTTCGCGGCCATCGACGGCGGGCGGCCGGCCGCTCTGGATCGCCTGCACGAAATCCGTGAGCTGCCGGGCGTGGCCGACGTGCGAGATCGCCGCCGGATCGCTCGAGCCGCCCGACGCCCCTGTTCTCTGCGCGAACCGCTCGCGAATGGCCTTGTCCTGGGGCGTTTCGGGATTGAACTGCCATTTCAACAGGTCATCCTGTTCGATGACCGCGGAGCCTTTGTCGCCGTGAATGGCGATGGTCTTGGGAAACCCCGGCCATATGCTGGTCGCGGCCTGGATGACGCCCAGGGCGCCGTTCTTGAAGCGCAGGCAGGCGACGGCGGTGTCTTCCACCTCGATGCGCTCGTGGGCCAGCATGGCGGTGAAGCCGCTGATGTGCGTGACCGGCCCCATCATCCACAAGAGCAGATCGACGTTGTGGATGGCCTGGTTCATGAGGGCGCCGCCGCCGTCGAGGGCCTTGGTCCCCCGCCAGCCGCCCTGGTCATAGTACGATTGCGGCCGCCACCATTTGCAGGTCGTTTCGCCGAGGGTGAGCCGGCCGAAGCGCCCGGCAGTGATCGCCGCCTTCAACGTCTGGTTGGCGTCGCCGAAGCGCGACGGGAAAATAGTGCACAGTTTTACCCCCTTCTTGTCGCAGGCGTCGATGATGCGGTCGCAGCGCTCGAGGGTGACTTCCAGGGGTTTTTCGACGACGACGTGCTTGCCGGCCTCGGCGGCGGCGACGGCCGGCGGCAGGTGCACGCCGCTGGGCGTGGCCACAATGACGATATCCACGTCTTTGCGCTTCAGGAGCGGGGGCAGGTCGGCGTACACATTGTCGGCGCCAATGCCCAGATCGGCGGCCAGCTGGTGGGCGCGGGCCACCTCGCTGTCCGCCAGGGCGACGATGCGGGCGCCGGCTATCTCGGCCAGGGCACGGGCGTGAAAGCGGGCGATCATGCCGCAACCAATAATTGCACAACCGAGTTGTTCCATGGTTTTTTTCCTTTTCGAAGAAAGTCCAGGACTGCGGTTTGTTGGCATCGGGCAATCATGCCTGCTTCAATGGGTCCACAGCCCTGGACTTTGATTTATTGGGGAAAAACTATGAGAAAACCGGGGAACGAACCGCTATCCTTTTTTACGAAAGCGGGTCCACCTTTAGAAGACTTGCCGCCCGGACCAGGTATTGCAAGCCGCTGAGGGCAGTGGCGGCCAACATGGCATAAATCAGAATGACCTGCACGGTCGTCAGAAACAACAGCAGCGGGTCCATCGGTCGTCGGGCGCCGGCCAGTTCCCGCGCCTCCAGGTTGGCGGCCACACCCAGCGTCAGGAATATGGCGAACAACACCGCGCATTGCAGGACCATTTTGGCCTTGCCGAGCCAGTCGGCGCCGAAGGTGGCGCCGCGGTTTTCCAGAAAGCTCCGCAGACTGGTGATGATCAACTCGCGGGCCACCACCACGGTGACCATCCAGGCGGCGAGGCCGGAATTTTCATTGGGCAACAGAAAGATGAAGGCGCCGCAAATCAGCACCTTGTCCACCAGCGGATCGAGGTTGCGGCCCAGCGTGCTGGTGATGTTGTGCTTGCGGGCAAAGTAGCCGTCCAGATAATCGGTGAGGGCGGCCAGGGCGAAAACCAAAATGGCGACTAGCCACATTTCCACTTCAATCA
Organism: uncultured Alcaligenaceae bacterium; assembly: GCA_964518515.1. Classification (GTDB taxonomy): domain Bacteria; phylum Planctomycetota; class Planctomycetia; order Gemmatales; family Gemmataceae; genus CAZFGM01. Next base: position 5,658 of record CAZFGM010000496.1, read on the forward strand.
ACACGAACAGGACGATGGCCAGGCCGAAGCGCGCAGCCGTGAGCTGGTTGGGCAGATTGAA
>CAZFGM010000497.1:0-5701 GCA_964518515.1 uncultured Alcaligenaceae bacterium
CACTGTCGGAGAAAGCCGAGGCGCATGAAGCCAAGGAGCCGGCCGCGGTGGAGGAGCTCTGTCCGGAAGCGCCCGCGGGGTTGGGCCTGGTGGTGCGCCGCCTGATGGCCAAGCAACCGGCCGAGCGCTTCCCGACAGCCCGCGAAGTCGCCGAGGCCCTGGCCCCTTATGTCGCCAATTCCTCCTCGTCGCTGCCGCAAATCCGCGCCACCAGTAGCTGGCACGGCAGTCAGTTGTCGTTCAAGCTGACCAAGGTTCCGCCGCGCGTGCGGCGGAAACGATGGGCTCTGGCAGGAGGAGCCCTGGCCGCCGTTCTGGCAACTCTGGCGATTTTTGCCTGGCCCTATTTGTTTCCGGAAGAGGAGGAAGCGCCGACACCAGGGCCGGCGGTGCAGGTAGTGCCTCCCAAGGAAAAGGAACCACCTGCCGCCGATCCCTCCAAACCCAAACCGCCTGCGCTGGTCACCATCCCCAACGGCTGGACCGTGTCCAGGGAAGCCAAAGACGGCGGCCAGTGCCGGACGATCAATGAAGCCCTCGCTAAAGCCAAGCCGGGCATGATCATCCGGGTTTTGGATCGCGGGCCGTACAAGGAGGGCCTGTCTCTGACCCGTGCCAGCGCGCACAAGCAGTTGACCCTGGAAGCGCCGGAAGGCGCCATGATCCTACTCCCACGGCAAATCGACATCCGCGATGTGCCGGGAATCACCTTGCGCGGCTTTCGCCTGAAGTTGGAACAGAAGCCGGACAATCAGCTAACCTCTCATCTGATCCAGGTTTTCGGCGCCTGCCCAGGATTGGTTCTCGACGGATTGGACCTGCAGCCGGCGCCGGGCAGCGGCGTCGGTTCGATCGACCTGTGGGGGCTCAACCTTGCTCGAGACGACCCCCCCGCCCTTGTGCAGAACTGTTCCTGCCGCGGCCTGGAAGGCATCCGGGTCATGGGTCTGCAAACGGATCAAAAGTCCCCGCTGCCCTGCGGGCGAATTGCCCTCCGAAACAACACCATCCTGGACACCGACCGGGGCATTCTGGTGGTGGGAGTCGTGCACAGCTTGCAGGTCTCGGGCAATCGCATCGCGGGCGCAAATATGGCAGGAATTCTTCTGGATAGGCTGGGGCCTGAAAGCAAAGATATCCTCATCGCCAACAATACCGTTGTGGAAAGCAAGGCGGCGCTCTTGGCCTTGGACAAAACAGTTGCCCAGGCAAAAGTCCAGCTGGTCAACAATCTTTTTCTTTCCCCGGAGCAGCCGGATATGCTTTTTTTCGACCGTGGGCCCAAGTCGCTCTTGGCCGTTGATGGTGCAGAGCTCGTGGACCGCTGGACCCTGCGCAAGAACTGGCGCCAGACCCGGCCCCCCAAGGCAGACCCGTTCGCCGAGAAAGCGTGGATTCCCAAGGCGGCCGACGACACGATCACGGACCAGGTCTCCCTGCGGGCGCGCGAACCTGATAAACCCGGTTATCTGCAACCGCCCAAGGATTCGCCCCTGGCGACCGGCGGCGCCGGCGGCGATCTTCCCGCCTACGTCGGCGCCGTGCCACCGCCCGGCGTGGAGCCCTGGAACTGGCAATGGACCTGGGACGCCTCGGTCCACAATCGGCTCACGGTTTCCCAGGATGCCAAGGACGGCGGCCGGTTCCGGACGATTGGCCAGGCCCTGGACCAGGTCCAACCCGGCATGACCATCCGCGTGCTGGATGACGCGGTTTATGCGGAAAGCCTGGCGATTACCCGGGGCATCGCCCATGCGGGCATCACTCTGGAAGCGCCGCGCCGAGCGGTGATCGCCCCGAAGCGGGCGCCCGTGGCCCTTTTCATCCAAAATGTCGCCAAGGTTACCGTGCGGAATTTTCGCTTCCGCGCCCGAACGCAAAAGATCTTCCTGGCGGCTGTAATCGGGCGTAGCCCCGGCGTTATCCTGGACAACCTGGACATGGAAGCGGAAGAAGAGGTGGACTATACCGGCGTCACCCTCGAAGGCTTGGATCTGGCGGCGGACGACGCGCCGGTAGTGGTCAAAAACTGCCGGATCAAAGGGTCGCATTCGGGGTTGCGGGTCAGCGGCCTGGCCGATGACTACAAAAGTCCGTTTCCTTGCCAGCGCGTGTGCCTGCACGATAACCTCGTGGAGGACCCGAATACCGGCATCGTGGTCCTGGGATCGACCCGGCAGCTGCTGGTGGCCGGCAATCGCATCCTGGGCGCCCGCTTCATCGCCATTCAACTGGAAACCCTGCTGCCCCAAACCCAGGATCTGGTGGTGGCCAATAACACCATCCTGAACAGCAACATGGCGTTTCGCCTTTGGGATGATACCCGAAACGGGGTCAAGGGGAAGAATATTGAGGTGTGCGGCAACCTGGTCCTGGGCCTCAATCGCGGGGACTTTGTGTATATGGACAGCGGTGGGGATCGCAAAACACCCAAAGGACCCGGCGACGGCGCTTTGGTTCTCAAAGCCTGGAAGTTCCACCACAACTGGCGCGAGGGGAATGCACCTGCCCTGAAAGAAAAAAGTTGGATCCCCCCCGCCGCAAAAGATATTTTGCAGGAACGCATCGAAGTTCTGTCACGCGAGTCAGCCCATGCCGATTTCCTGCGGCCCGGACCTAAATCCCCGCTGGCCAGCGGCGGAGCCGGCGGCGACCTGCCGGCCTTCGTCGGCGCCCTGCCGCCGTCCGGCGTCGAAGCGTGGGACTGGGACCGCACCTGGAAGCAATATTTCGAGAAAACCAAGCCCCCTAAGAAACCATGATCGAACCCCCCCGACGTTGCCTTCTAACCCCCTTCCCGCCCCTTTCCGGTTAGGAGGATTTTTCCGTAAACCTCTGCAAGGGCCATTAAAGACCGGATTGAAAGGTCAGGGGTGGTTAGAAAAACTGATCTTGACGAAGAAGGAGTTTCGCATGGACAAGTCATTGTCGGGAAAACTTATCCGGGCCCTCGACAGGATAGACCGGCCTGGTTCGTTCTGCGTGCACGGCAGCGTTCCGGCGATCTTGCCCGGGTTGGAGGTAAAGGGACTTGGACCGATTGGCTTGCCTGTCACCCCCAAGCAGTCGGAAGAGTTGAAAGAACAGTGCGAGCAAGCGCCCTATGGCAAGGGAACACAGACGCTGGTCGATACCAGCGTACGCCGCGTGTGGCGCCTGGCGCCGGCGCGCTTCGCGCTGACGAATCCCGATTGGGAAAAGTTCGTGAAGGACGTCGTCGGCAGGGTTCAGGAAGAGCTGGGCCTGGAGAACCAGAAACTCCAGGCCCATCTCTACGATCTTTTGCTCTACGAGCCGGGCAGTTTCTTCTTGCCGCACCAGGACGGCGAAAAGCTCGACCGCATGGTTGCCACCCTGGTCATCGTGCTGCCGTCGCCGCATGAGGGAGGCGAGCTGGTGATTCGGCACGAAGGACGTGAGGAGATCATCGATTTCGGCGGCGCCAGCAGTAAGCCGTTTCAAATTCACTTTGCCGCCTTCTATGCCGACTGCGCGCACGAGGTCCGCCCGCTGCGCCAGGGGTATCGGCTGTGCCTGGTCTATAATTTGACCCTCGGCAAAGGGAAGAAGGCCATCAAGGCTCCGCGCGCGTCGGAGCACATTGAAGAAGTCGCCGCCCTGCTCGCGCAGTGGGCCAAGGACCCCGCGGGCCGAAAGCTGGCAATCACCCTGGGCCATGAATACACCGAAAAAGGCCTGGCCTGGGACGCCCTCAAGGGCGTCGATCGTGCGGTCGCATCCATCCTCGATGAGGCTGCCGGCCGAGCCGGGTGCAAGGCCTACCTCGCGCTGTTGACTCTGTGGGAATCGGGATCCGCGGAAGGTGGGGAATACGAATACGGCTATAACTACAGGCGCCGTGGCGGCTGGTACGATGAGGAGGAGGAAGACGAAGTCGACGGCGGCGCGGGCAACTATGAGATGGGCGAGGTCTTCGAGTCGAGCTTGACGGCGAAGAACGGCAAGGACCGCGACGGCAACGCACTGCCGATGGAAGATTTGAGTGTTGACGAAGAGGAGCTCCTCGATCCCGAAGCGCTTCACGATGCGGAGCCCGAGGAGGATTTCGAAGGTTACACCGGCAATGCCGGCATGACCCTCGACCGCTGGTACCGCCACGCCGCCATCATCCTCTGGCCGGTAAACCGCCATTTCGAGGTCCTCTGCGAAGAGAGTCCCTCCGGTGCCGTCCCCTTATTGAAGAAAATGGTGGCCCAGTGGCACAAGGCAAGCAAGAAGACCGCGCCCGCCCTGAAGACGCAATGCACCGAGCTCGCCGCCGCCATTGTCGCGCATTGGCCGGCCAAGCCCTACGGCGGCGGCACCTATGGGGAAAAGCCGAAAACCGACGAATTGTTTGGCCTCCTCAAAACTCTCGACGATCCGAAGCTGATCGACACCTACCTGAGTGAATTGATGGTCAAGGATCTTGGACTCGACCCGGGCCAAGCTTTGGCGGCCGCTTGCCAGGAGCAGGGCTGGCAAACGTTTGCGCCTCAGCTCGCGGCCATTTTCAAGAACACGACCGTCGCCGGCATGCCGCGAAACATCCGCGTGCTCGAGCACATCGCCTCGGCCAGGCCGGCCAAGGACGACGGCTGGAGCCGGCTTTGCGAACAGCTGGCACGGGAACTGGTCGATGCCCTGGAACGGATCGATCAGGGCAAGGGGACGTCCGACTGGAGACTGCCCGACCTGCGCGAGGAAATCCTGCCGGGCCTGGTTCGTGCCCTGGTTGCGTCCAACCAGACGGCACTGTTGTCGCGGGTTGTCGGCCACACCTTTGCGCATCCGGACAACTACCCGTTGACCGAGGTCCACCTTGCCGCGCTCGCCAGCCTGCAAGGTTGGCTCAAGAAGAATGTCCACGGGCCGAACGCGGGTTTAACGCGCTGGCTCGCTGCCTGCCGGGAGCAGCTGGAGTCGCTGACCGCGGTAATGCCGCAACAGCCGACGGATTTTCGCCGCCCCGCGGAGGTCGCCTGCAAGTGCGCGCATTGCCGCGCGCTGAATCAATACCTGACTGACCCGCGCGAAAAGGTGCAGCGCTTCATGGCTCCGCAAAACGACCGCAGCCATCTGGAGCAATCGATCCGTACCCACGAGTGCGACGTCAACACCCAAACCGAGCGGACGCGGCCGTCGCACACGCTGGTTTGCACCAAGAACACGAAGTCGTACGAAAGGGCGCTGGAAAAGTATCACAAGGATCGAAAGCATCTGGCGATGGTCCGAGCGATCGAAGCGGGACTGCCGCAATAAGGGGAAAGTTTGAGACTGGCGGGGAATGATAAGCGTTTTTGATACCATCCGTCCAGCCACCGCGCCAGCGTACCCCCATCGACATCGCGAGATCTGCGTGTTTAGGCAGCTTACCGGCGCGGCCGGAACGGTGGTTGGCCAGATCGAAACCGAGGCGTGGTTCGTGCCGTCTATATTCTCCTGTTTGGACCTTATCCTTGCAACCCTGCGCGCTACACACGCCAACCCATGGAGGGTCGATTCTCTAGCGCTACCCTCGCCCCTTTCCCTCCACCGTGAACACCACGTCCCCCGAGCCGATCAGGCCGGCGGCGTTGCGGACGCGCAGCACCAGGACGTAGGTTCCCGGACGCAGGGCGGCAGTCTTGAAGCGGAAAGACTCCATCTTGCTGTCGAACAGGCCGTCGGTGGGAAAGACGTTGCCGCCGCGCTTGCCGTT
>CAZFGM010000498.1:0-5695 GCA_964518515.1 uncultured Alcaligenaceae bacterium
AGTAAGAAAGAAGAGCGGCTTTTTCGATTTCTGAAAAAGGTAGCCGCAAGGCTTTGCGGTATTGCCGGCCGACCGAATTCAAGACGGTTCTTTCCCCGAGTACCTTCGGACTGGCGTGGACGTTGCCAAAAACTTTCAGCGCCTCTGGTTACTATAAGGCATTGCCAGTCAAGTTCGCCCAAGCGGAGACCGCAAGTTTGCACCTTTTGCGAGCTGTCGCCGTAAAACTCAAGAACCAACCCAACCAAATTTAAGATTTAAGCAGGTATGCCTGACGGCGCGAAGATTCGACAAGGGCGTAAGGCATTCGATTTTCGGATTCGGATTTTGGACCTCGGTCATGGAACAACCCCTCGATGCTACCCTGGCCTGTCCCGTCCCTTTGGGGCAATACCCCAACATCCTGCTGGCCCACGGCGGCGGCGGGAAATTGATGCACCAGCTTCTGGAATCGGTGTTCCAGCCCGCCTTCCGCAATCCCTTTCTGGAGCAGCGCCACGACGGCGCCGTTCTGACCCTGGGCAATTGCAAGCTGGCCTTCACCACCGATTCCTACGTCATCCGTCCGCTGTTCTTTCCGGGAGGCGACATCGGCAGTCTGGCCGTCAACGGCACCATCAACGATCTGGCCATGTGCGGCGCCCGGCCCCTCTATCTCAGCGCCGGGTTCATCCTGGAAGAAGGCGTATCGCAGGAAACGGTCCGGCGCGTGGCCCAGTCCATGCGGCAGACGGCCCAGGACGCCGGCGTGGCCATCGTCACCGGCGATACCAAGGTCGTGGATCGCGGCAAGGGCGACGGCATCTATGTCAATACCGCCGGCATTGGACGCATCGAGCACGATCTGACCATTGCGCCGGCCAGCGTGCGGCCGGGGGATGTGGTGCTGTTGAACGGAGACGTCGGCCGGCACGGCATGGCGGTCATGGCCGTGCGCGAGGATCTGGCTTTCGATTCCCCTATTGCCAGCGATTGTGCCCCGCTGGCCGGGCCGGTTTTGGCTCTGGTGGACGCCGGCATCGCAATCCACTGCCTGCGCGACCTGACGCGCGGCGGGCTGGCCACCGCCCTGGTCGAGATTGCCGAGACCGCCGACGTGCACATCCACCTGGCGGAAGACGCCATCCCCGTCCGGGAAGAAGTGCGCGGCGCCTGCGAGATTCTGGGACTGGATCCGCTTTATGTGGCCAATGAAGGCCGCTTCGTCGCTTTCGTCCCAGCGGATCAGGCGGAGGATGCCCTGGCGGTGCTGCGCCGCCAGCCGCTCGGGGCCGCCGCCGGCCGCATCGGTGAGGTGACGGCCGATCCGAAAGGGCTGGTCACCTTGAAGAGCACCCTCGGCACGACCCGCATTCTCGACATGCTCAGCGGCGAACAGCTGCCGCGGATTTGTTGATTTGGTGAATGGTGAATGGTGGAGTGGTGAGTGGTGAAAAACCTTCGCCACGATGTTGTAAGAAGAGAATCACGAAAGCACGAAAAGACGAAAGCAGGAAAAAAAAGGAGAATGTGTTCTGCCCGTACTTCCCCAATTTTTTCGTTTTCGTTTTTTCGTTCTTTCGGGCTTTCGTGATTAGGTTTGGCCAAACCTGCTGAACGGTTACAATTATTGTTTACTGACAAAAGGGTCTGTATACTTTCCTGTGGTATTTCGGCCAAATGGAGAGACCCGAAAAACAAGGAAAAAAAGGTTTGTTGACCCCGGAGTGGAAGAAAAAATTAGACCTGGTTCCCCAATACGTGAAGATCGCGGAAAAATATTCCCAAGCCACCAAATCCGATCTCCGCCTGGAAATCACCCGCGGAAACCGCACCGTTAATTTTGTCAACCTGGACGAGGGTAAAAAAAAGATCCACAATCGCCATGAATGGCACCATGGCACGGGCTTGCGAGAATCACTTCGCGGCATTACGGCCGGCCAGCAACTCGGCCCAGGAGTCCACGGCGAGCAGCCGTTCCGCCAAGGCCTCGAGGGTGGCCAGGTCGGTGATTCCTTCCAGCTGCTTTTGTTGTTTCTTGGCCGGGTCCTTGGCGAACTTTTGCCGCCCCTGACGCAACACCAACGCCCGCGCTTCCTCGGCACGGCCTTTTTCACGTCCTTCAGCCCGGCCTTCTTCACGTCCTTCAGCCCGGCCTTCTTCACGTCCTTCAGCCCGGCCTTCAGCCCGGATTTCATCAAGGAATGGTGAAGTCTTCATGTTCCACCTTTTTAAACCATGCTCCCACGCGGGCCGGCATCCGGCCAGCGTTGCAAAGATCAACGTGAGCGAACCGAGGTCCGCCCGGTCGCGCTCATCAGCCAGGCGGCGTTCCACCTGAAGTCGCCATGGCACAATTATAGCGGACTCGCCCCCGCCCCGCATCAGCGGCACCCAGCCCAAGAGCCAGGGTGAGATTTCCCCAGCCGCCACACTGGCCAGCAGCGCTGCCGCGTCCTCGTCCGCCAGGTGACGGCGTAACACCGTCAGTTCCAGCCGACAGCCGGGCGCGATAGCCGACCGTAAGCTCAGCGCGCGGGCCGGGCTGCGCCCCGTCAGGTCGAGGATGGCCCCGCTCACGCAGGACACGGGCAGGCTGCCGCGACCGCCCGGCTCGGTCCAGAGCCGGGCCAGATAAACCAAGAGCCGGGTTAAGGCGTCCGCCCGAGCCTCGGCCTCCAGCTCGACGCACATTCCTTCCAGGCCAGCGCTGCCAACCAAGGCGGCAACGAGGTCGTTGGCCAGGTCTTTCTGATTCGGCAAGGCCACGCGGCGGGCGTCGATCCAGGCATGAAAGCCAACGGCCGGCTTGACCAGCAACCAGCGAAAAAAACCGGTATCGAAGTCGTTCATCCAGGCCGACTCTACCTTTGCCGGCGGCTCCCGTAAAGGCAAAAACAAAATTGCCAGGGGAAACCGCGAACGTGCTTTATTTTAGGGGGGTAATGGAGAATTGATCCTGTTGCCCTCAACCACACTCCCCACTCACGGATAGCGCAGGCTGCGCACCAGGAGCAAATCGCGAGGGTCCAGTTTCTGCGCCTGAGTCGGGGTCATGGTGAAGGTCAGGACGGTTTGTTCGCCCTGGGGGCCGGCGACCAGGTAGAAATACTGCACCGCTTCCACACCGTCGAGCGTGCCGGTGGCGGCGAGGCGGCAGATTTTGAGATCCTTGACGTCGGCGCCCACTTCACTCTGATCGACCACCTTTTCCGGTTCCCAGCCGGGGGCGCGGTCCATGGCGGCCTTGAACTCCTTGGGCGTCAGGTGCTTGCCGGGGTCGGCTTTTTTCCACGGCGCGATGCTGGCCTGGGCCACGAAATCGCCCCGGTCCAAGAGACGAAAGACCACGTGCTCGTCGGTCCGGCCGACCAGGTGCCAATCGCGAGCATGGGACAACTCGAAACGCCCCTTGGCGTCGGTGTAGACGATCTGGGTCAAGGACTCCGGCGGGGTCTTGGCGTCCGGCACCTGGACCAGGACAAAATCGTGCAATTCCTTCGGCTGTTCGATGGGCGTGCGTTTCAGCGTGGTGGTGATCTGGGCCTTGAGAGCGGGACTGACGGGGCCGGCCTCGCGGTCGTCGTTTTGTTGCCACACCAGAGCCACGACGCGGCGGGCCTTCAGGTCGAAGTGGACGCCGGCCCGGATGGTCAGCTTGACGGCGGCTCCCAGGTCGATGCCGTTGGCCGTGCCGGTCACGGCCAGATGGGCCAGGCCGGCCTCGACTTTTTCCAGCGTGCCGGCCAGGTCGTGGCCGACCAGGCCGTCGATATCGCACAGGGCCTGGGCGGCGGCATTGGTCAGCTTCCAGCTGTCGCCGATTGTGACTTCCTTGCCCGGCAACAGGCCCGGCAAAGCCAGGGTGTCGAAGTGCTCGGTGAGCTCAAATTCCGCGCCCGTGAGCAGGCCCTTGGGGCAGTAAGTGACGACCTGATCGCCATGGCGGTGGGCGACCAGGAAGGTGCGATCGGCGCGGAGCTTGCGCGAGGAGGATTCGCCGGCCACGGTGATCGTGGCCTGGGCGTCCTTGTAAAAGCGGGCGGCCTGGTCCACCAGGCCGGTCGGGGCGGTTTTCAGCACGCGCTCGAGAAACTCGTGCCGGGCCTCGGCCGACTGCTTCAGGGCCAGGTCCTTGCCGTTCTGGCGAACCGTCATCTGGCCGGCCAGGTTCATGCGCAGCTCGAGGCGATAACAGCTGCCGGCCAGCGGGCCTTCGGACAGAAGATACGTCTGGCCCCGGGCCGCAGTGGTGGCCGTCAGGGCCAGAATCAAGCTGAGAACGACGCGCCGGGCGGACATGACCATCCTCCGAACTCCAGTTCCGTTGGCCATTCCTTCTCTTTCTCTTTCTCCTTCTCTTTCTCTTTCTCTTTTTCGGTTTCCTCGCGAGATAGGGCAAGCCAATCGAGAAGGAGAAAGAGAAGAGAAAAAGAAAGGACCGGTTGAAAACCAAGCGGTGATGTCAAATTTTGGGCGGCAGCGGCGGGTTTACCGACGGCCGGGTGGGCGGGGTAGCAGGCATCACCGGCGCCGCCGGCGGAGCGCCCGGGTTCAGGCTATGCTGTGCCCGACGCTCCATATCCTCCTGGCGCAAGTCGGGCCTGAGGAAAATTTCCGGCCGCGCTTGCTTCCGCAATTCGGCGAAGGCCTGGGGAATCTCCTGCGCCAGCTTGAAATCCACGATCTCGCGGTGCAATTTCTCACGAACCTGGTCCAGGCGCACGGTCGGGTCGGCCGGGATGAGCTTTTCCCGCCGCAAGATGAGGACCGTCTTGTCGGGCATTTCCATCAGCTTGCTGACCTCGCCGTCCTTGAGCAGAAACGCTTCTTTTTCGATGAGGGCGTAGCCGAAATGTTTGTGGATGGGGGGCACCTCGCCGGCCTTGGCCGCCAGAGGCTGGAGGAATTGCTTGCGGGCATATTCCTCGAACGCCTTTTCATCTTTCGAGACCTTTTCCCAGATGTCGAAAGCGTGCCGGTTGTTCTCTTCCAGGACGATCATGCGGCATTGAACTTTTTCGTGGTAGCGGACCTCGAAGGCCTTGCGCATGTCTTCCTCGGTGACGACGATGGAGGGCCGGACCAGCTTGGCCAGTTGCAGCTTCGGCCGGATCACGTCTTCGCGCCACTCGAACAGGGTTTTGCTGAAGCGGCGGAGAATCTGCGTTTCGAAATCTTTGCGGGGAATTCTGGTGGGTCCCCCCATCGCCTGCAGATCGAGTTCCAGTTGGGCGTCAATCTCACCGTCCGTGACGTAAATGCCGCGGCCCTTGCAGGCCAGGTCCACGATCTTGCGATTGACGAGGAACTCAGTGCGTTCCTTGCCGAAGCGGGCGATGAGGTACTCGCCCAGCTCTTCGCGGGTCACCTGAACGTTGCCGTGGATGAGGGCGACGACGCGCTTCTCCAAGCCGGAGGAAGGTTCAAAAATGGTGGGCAGGCCCTCGCTCACCTGGGCCTCGGCCTTGGACAGGAACCCACTGCGGCCGAGGAAAAAGGCGAGCACCGCCAGGCCCACCATGCCGGCGGTCACCAGCAGGGAGCGGACCATCCGGTCTTTCGGCCACAGCGCCTTGGCCGTGGGCCCCAACCTTTTTATTGTTTGCCACACCGCTTGCATTCGCTTCCACATGATCCTGGCCTCCACCGATTTTTCCTTGTCACGCGGGCCGGGCTATAGCGATTTGCCCCATGGGTTACAAGGCCAGGAGCC
>CAZFGM010000499.1:0-5660 GCA_964518515.1 uncultured Alcaligenaceae bacterium
CGAGAAACCCCGTGAACGGGGTTCTCAGGGGGATGAGGTCCCTGCAACCCGCCGTGAACGGCGGGCCTACACCGCTGGCGCGGAAAGCCCCCTGAAGGGGGCTGCAATCCCGACAAGGTTCCTACATCGCCCTGGCTTGGGGATTGTTCAAGGAAAACAACCCCTGAAGGGGGCTGCAATCCCGACAAGGTTGCTACAGTCTCCAAAAAAACAGGTGATCCACCTGAAGGGTGAATCACCTGTGGGTTGGTTTCCCACAACCCCAGGTCCCTGGGGCCTGAGAAATTTCCTTAAGGCGAGCGGCAGAAAATAACTTACCTGGCGAGCGTCGAGGCGTAAGCCCGACGTGGAAGCCAACTACACGTCGGGCTTACGCCGCTTACGCCTCGACGCTCGCCGTGTAGGTAGGTTTCTACCTGCCGGTCGCCAAAACGGCGGGGAGTTCCCCTTTGCGACGCCGTAGGTAAATCAATACAGGCAATCCTAACAGGCCCAGCAGAAAGGCCGCGGGTTCGGGGATGACCTCACCGTTGCCGTTGCCGTCGCAACAATTGGTTTGACTCTGGCTTTGGCTTTGCGACTGTTTTTGTTGTTGCTGCTGGTTGTTGGTCAAGGTGGCGTTGAAATTAATGCTGCCGGCCTGGTCTTGTGCTTGATTGGGGTTTTGCTGCTGCTGTTGGCCGCCTTCGCCCGCGGTGGTGCCGAAACCGCCGCCGCCGCCGAAGCCGGGCCGGGCGGCGCCGATGGCGCCGGCGGGAATGAGGCCGGGGCCGCCGACGCCGCCGACCTGGCCGCCGAGAAGTCCCTGGAAGCCGCCGCCCAGGACGGGGGTGCCGGCCGGGGCGGGCGGCGTGGGCGTGACCGCCGTGCCGGGAGCCACGCCGGTGGCATTGGCCGCCGGGACAATGCCGTTGCCTTTCAAGGCGTCTTCCGGATCTTCCAAGCGAATGGTCTCATCCATCGGGGGCAGATCGGTGGTGAAGCCGAACAGGACGCTGTGCTGGCCGAGGCCGACTAAGTTGGGACCGCGGAAGTCGGCGCGAAACACGGCCTGCCCTTGGAGGCCATCCTCCGCCAGAGCGGGTACCACGCCCTCCTGATAGCCGGCAAAGAGGATTTGCACGAATTCGGGTTCCTTACCCCCCTTCTGTCCCGCTTCCAGCAGGTTGTTTTCGTAGCTCAGCAGTTTGATGTCCTTGGCTTTGGCGGCCTTGTCGCGTTTTTCGGCCAGGGCCTTGAACAGGTGCGTTTTCTCGCCGTTCTCATTGGAAGCGCCGATGGCGAAGGTGTTTTTTAAATCCCGCAGCGGGTTGGCCGGGGCCTGATCCAGGTAGCGACGCGTCGGGTAGGGCAACTGATCCAAAAACGACGTGTTGCCCGACACGGCCAGGCGAATCTTGGCCACCAGGTTGTCGGCGACCGGCGCGAAGTCGGACTTGAACCGATCCGGGACTTCGACCGTGAACCCGCTGCCCTTGAAATGGCCCCAGGAGGTGAGATAACGCGGGTCCACCACCAGGCGCAGGGCGGTGCTGGCCACGGGCGAAACTTGCTTGTCGAATTTCTCGCGCACGGCAGCGGCCGGGCTGGCCACCTTGTCGCCAAAAGGCGGGTCCAGACCGCGGTCGTTGACCACCATGTACAGATACAGGTAGCGGGCTTTGCTATCGAGATTGGGGGAGAAGCCGCCGCGAAAGGCGCGGCCTTCCACGAAGCGCTCATCGAAATTGGCGATGCCCGTGCCCCAGCTATCCCCGGCGGCGCCGGTCCGTTCCAGGACCACGAAATAAATCGTGCCGCCCAGGAGCTTGCCGACGTAATCGACGTCCCAGGCCAGCGGCCGGATGGTGCCGTCCTTGTTGAGCTTGTCCTCGGGACTGCCCGGACGCGTGTAGCCGGCGCGGATCAGATTGGTCCACTTCTTGATCTCGGGCGCTTTGTCATCCTTCTTTTTATCCTTGTCCTGGGCCGGCGTTGCGGTTACCAGGCACAGGCAGGTGATTAGGCCGCCCAAAAGCGACGTTCTCTGAACCGACCACCAGCGTTGGAGGAATTTTTTCATAATAGTATCACTTCCTTCAAGGCCCTGGGGCAACTGGGCCCTGGCCTTACCGGCAATTTAAAAACTTTGCCGGGAAACAACACGACGAAAAGGCAAGGGACAAGAAAGGGGTGCAATTGATGTGCCGATTCCACACAAAAACAACAAGAAGCTTTTTTCGAGGTTTTTTTCCCGACTTTCGGCCGGCGGCAAGGACAATTTCAGATGGTACCTGAACCGGCTTTGCCCTCGGTGTTTCCAATCAGAGAAACGGTAAACAGGGGTGTTAGTTTTTATTAACTGGGCCAACGTTGTTCCAGCCGACCGCGGCCCGCAGGCGGTTGCGCGCGGCGCGCGCATAGGCCAGGCCCTGGTCCGCCCAGCCGCGCAGCGTTTCCCGCCAGCCCGGTCGGGCCGCCCGGACTTCTACCAGCGGGCGCGTGGCCAGAGCAAACTGGGTTTTGTATTGGGCGCTGCCCCCCAAAAAATCAAATTCGCGCCGGCTGGCGGCGATGGCGTGCTGCACCGCCAGGGCGAGCAGCACGATGCCCGGCCGTTGTCCCGCGGGCACGTCGAGCTTGCGGCCGCACTGGTAAAAATAGACCTTGTTGTTGGCCACGATATTGTACAGGGCCGCCACCGGCTCACCGCCGACCACGAGCCACAACAATTCCAACTGTCCTCCCGCCAGCAAGCGCGGCAAGAGAAGATCGTGAAAGGCCGCAAAGCGACCAGCCCGAAAGGCGCCGCGCTGCCCGGCCGCGTCCCAGCGCTCATTGTGTAACCGTTCCAGAATTCTCTTTCCCTTTGCCAGCTCCGCCGGCGACGTGACGCCCTCCACTTGGGGCGGCCCGCCATTCCAGACCTCGAAATCACGCAAAGCCCGAACGATGCCGTAGCGTTTTTTCTTGGGCAGGCCCTGTACGTACAGGTTCCAGGTTGCCGGTAAAGGAATGTACGGCGCCTCGGTCGTCGTGACGCACGTGGCCGGCAAACCGCTCCGGTGAAACGCCGACGTCAAAAGGTCCGGCATCGGGCCCAGGCCGTCCATGGCGGACAGCACCACCTCGTCCCAGGGACCAAAAGCTCCGGCCGCCACCGCCTGGACGAAGGCCCGGGCCACCACTTCCTCGCTTCCCGACCGGGCCACGACGTTGAGGTACTCCGAGCCGACGCCATCGCCTTCGTCCACATCCGACCCGAGGAATTCCAGGCGGCGAAACGGTATCCCCGGGCGGTACCAGAAACGCCGCCGGCACAATGGCGCCAGACCCACCAGGCGATGGCCGTCGTAAAAGGCGCCCACCCGAAGTTGCCGCGGCCCGCGGTACACCTGCCACCAGGCGCCCAGCCAATCCGGGCTCAGCATCGGCTCGGCACTGGCGCTCCGCGCCAGCAAATCTTCCCAGTCCGGCCGGAGTCTTTCCAAACCCGCCGGCTCGGTGAGCAGCGCCAGGCTCAATCCGGAAGAAGTCTTCCGAGGTAATTCATCGATCAACACGATAAGGTTCCATGCCTGGACCGTTTAGCGGGGAGCCGAAGGCGACCGCGTGTTCCAGCGGTCGCCTTCGGCTCCCCGCAAAGTTACTGTAAAAAATTAACTTCAGCAATCGGTTTTCTTGGATCGTACACTGAGCTTACCAATTTCCGAGTGTTTTCAAGGCAGGCGACGTTCGGTGGGTTTGCCGCTTCGGAACCGGTCGTCTCTCCGCCTCTGTCGGCAGAGAAATGGACGATTAATAACCGGCAGCCCCTGCTGGTTGTGTCACCGCACCAACCTCTCCCATCCCCCAAGGGCTTTGGTAAAATAGACAATTGAGATAAACCTTTCCGATTCTTCCCAATATTAGGATTGTGCCGAAAAGTTCAAGGTTAGCGATTGTGCGGCCGATATTGAATGGAAGAGGCTCCGGTCCCAGTCGTGCGCTTTGTCCCCAGGATTTAGGGGAGCGGAGGCCAGCGAGGAAGCAAACATGGTCAAGTGGTGGCACGGAGTGGCGGCGGTAGTGGCCGGGCTGGTCGGAGTGATGCCGATTTGCGCCCAGATGCCTCCGCCTCCCATGGGAGTTTCGGCGGGTCCCATGCCCGGCCCGATGGGCTATCCTCCCGGTCCGCTGCCTGGTCCCGGTTTCAACGGTCCCATGCCGGGTCCTGGTCCTTTCCCCGGCCCGATGCCCGGTTCTCCTTTCCCTGGTCCGGTGCCCGTTCGTCCGGGAGAACCCGCGCCGGTGGCCACACCCGGTTATGGCCCGGCGGCGAATCCCCTCCTGGCAACCTTTAAAAACCCGGTCCAGGAATCGCCGTTCTCGCTTTCGGACGATGGCCGGCCCAACGCCTGGAACGACGACGGCTGGGCCAACCGCTGCGACGGCTGGTTTACCAACCTGGGGGCCATGGGGCTGTTCCGCACCAAGTTGGGCAACTCGGTGCTGGCCGTGCGCGATCCGCGCGGCAATCCGGATTTGCCCTCCCAGCCGCCGAAGAATTCCCCGGTGCTCCTCGATTTCGACGACCTCCAGCCGCGGCCCCTGTGGGGCATGCGCGGCGCCATCGGCTACCGCTGGAATTACGAGGCCCTGGAACTGGCCGGCTATCACCTGTTCCGCAACAATTCCGCCAAGCTGATCGCCGACCCCGGACGCATCGATTTGCCCTTCGCTGTCTTCAATCCGCCCTTTGGCTTCAGCGGCAACAACAACCTCTGGCTCAACGCCGACCTGGTCCGCGAACACCTGCGCATCCAACTGACCAACGCCGAGCTGAATCTCCGCACCGCCAGCTTCGGCGGCGAGCTGATCTTCGGACTGCGCTATCTCGATTACGACGAGCGCTTCGGCGTCTTCACCAACGACGATGATTTGACCTTGCTGGCCGGCCCGCTGCCGGTGACCGATCCCAAGCGCCGGGCCGATTACACCCTGAGCGCCCACAGCCACCTCATCGCGCCCCAGTACGGCGTGGAATGGGAAAACACCTGCACCCCCTGGCTGGCCCTGGGCTTCATGGCCAAAGGCGCCCTGGGCGTCAACTTCCTGGACGTCATCGGCCGCCTGGAGCGCGGCGACGATTTCGCCCAGCAATTCAGGCGCTCGGAAATCATCTTCAGCTATCTCTTTGAAGGCGGCGTGTTCCTCGACCTGATATGCCTGGACCAGGCCCGCCTCCGCCTCGGCTATCAATTCCTGTGGCTGCTCAACGTGCCGCAAGCCCACGGCCAGCTCGATTTCGATATCGCCGGCCATAACCTCACCGGCATTCGCCGCGAAACCGGCGACATCTTCTTCCACGGACCGATGATCGAATTGCAGATCCAGTGGTAAACCGTGCTTTCAGCCGGCGCATTTGTGGGATGCCAAAACCACATCACGAAAGCCCGAAAGAACGAAACCACGAAACCACTTGACATTAACTTGGCGCGGCCAAAAATGAAACTCTTTGAAAACTTGGGGCTGGTGGAGAATTGCACTTGGCGGAAAAGGAATTCGTTGCATTCGTTGCATTGAATCCGACCGACCCAGGCAAATCACCAAAAAAAGCTTGTCGCAAAGGATTGAAGGAAAGGAAGCTATGGCTTCTTCCGGGACCCGCCCGGAAGAAGTGGCCCCTTTCGGGGCAGATG
>CAZFGM010000500.1:0-1970 GCA_964518515.1 uncultured Alcaligenaceae bacterium
TGATCCAGGCGGGGACAGCGTACCACTTTTACGCCCAGATGCCAGGAAATTCTTGGTAAGGAGATACGTTGGCGAGCCGAGCCCCGTAAGGGGCCGGGTTCGGCCGCGGCGTAACCCGGCTCCTTACGGAGCTCGGCTCCCCTCAAAATTCGCCGCGCACAGAATAAGTTCACCTTTTCCGCTTGAACTCACGGTCCAGAGCGCGGAGGGAAAGCGCTGCGCCATTGTGGAAGGTGAACCGCACGGGGGCGTCCACGAAGACGTCGTTGTTGGCCAGGAAAGTATCCGCGTCCCAGTGCTCCAGGGGACATTGGAAAGTGTTCCAGTGCAAGACCAGTGTGTTTTTCTCCACGGTGATGCGGGCGATACCGTAGGCGGTGTCTTCAAAGATACCGGCGTAGGCCGAATACGCGCGTGCGGGTTTTGGGTCCTTGGGTCGGCTTTCACGCAGCGCCTTGGCTCGCTCTTTCTGCTCCGCTTCGTCCGCCGCCATCACCGCGCGGAAAAAAGCGTTCCAATCCTTGGCCGGCAAGCGCAGGAAAAGATCGACCAGGCTGTTGCTTACCGCCATGTTCATTTGCGTGCGATCGAGATTGTTGCACAGGACGATGCCCAGCCTGGCCCTGGGCACCAGAGTGATGTGGGCGCGAAAGCCGTCGATGGCGCCGCCATGAAGAATCAAAAGCTGGCCGCGGTAATCCTGGATGACCCAGCCCAGGCCGTAGCTAAGTTGCAGCGTATCGGGATTCATGGCCTTGGCAAAGCCTTCCCGGCGAATGACCATCTGCGGAGTATGCGGCTCGGCCAGGTTGGCCGCCGACACCAGCCGCCGGCCCTGCCAGGTGCCGTCGCCCAGTTGCAAGCGCACGAATTGGCTCAAGTCGCGGACGCTGGCATGGATCGAGCCGGCCGGGTCGGGCTCGCTGATCTTGTACCACGGGATCGCCTCGATCTTGCCGTCCTTGGTTTGGCGATGCGGTTGGGCATGATCCGTCGCCCGCAGCGCCTGCGCACTGGTACAGCACGCCGATTTCATCCCCAGCGGAGCAAAGATGCGCTGGTGCACAAAATCTTGCCACGTGCTCTTGGCAGCGGCCCCGACCGCCAGGCCGGCGGCGCCAAAACAAATGGCCTGATATTCGAATTGCCCCCGGAACAAATGCCGCGGCTGTAACTGGGCCAGCTTGCGTACCCGCTCGTCCAGCTTCCAGGGCGAACGATACCAGAGCATATCGTGCCCGGCCAGGCCGGTGCGATGACAGAGCAGGTCGCGCAGGGTAACCTGGCCATCGGCCAGAGGATCGGCCAAGCGGAAGAAGGGCACGTGCTTGCGGACCGGATCATCCCAGGCCACTTTGCCCTCGTCGGCCAACATGGCCAGGGCCAGCACCGTGAAGGATTTGCTGCAGCTGGCAAGGGGAAAGATCGTGTCGGGTGTGACCCGATCCTTGGCGCCGGCCTTTTTCACTCCAAAACCTTTCAGGTAAACCACCCGATCCTGGTGGACAATGGCTACGGCTGCGCCCGGTACCGTCCAGGATTGCAGGGCCTCCCGCATCACGCTTTCGATGGCGGCATGATCCACAGGCTGGGCCAAGCCATGGGCTGCATACAGGAAAAAAGCAGCGACCAGGAAAGTTTTCTGGAGAGGAGTCAGGGGAGTCATAATTGTTGAGCAATTGGTGATTGCATGAGGTGGTTTGGGTTTACCCCAATGAAAAAAAGGCTTGCAACCCAGAAGTTGCAAGCCTTCTACGCGCTTTTTCTGTTAAATTCCGTAACGGCCCCCAAATTGGCCGCCGCCCATCATGCCGAATTGGCCAAATTTTCCTCCCACTCCCATGCCCATTTGTCCCATCATACCCATTTGCATTCCCATTTGTCCCATCATGCCGCCAAAAGGATCCATGCCCATCATTCCCATTTGTCCCATCATTCCCATCTGCATTCCCATTTGTCCCATCATTCCC
>CAZFGM010000500.1:2070-5652 GCA_964518515.1 uncultured Alcaligenaceae bacterium
TTCCCATTTGTCCCATCATTCCCATCTGCATTCCCATTTGTCCCATCATTCCCATTTGGCCGCCCATTCCCATCTGTCCCATTTGTCCGAACTGACCACCTTGGCCTCCTAGGTAACCTTGGACACCCGGGACAGGCTGAAATGTGGATCCTCCATTGAAACCAATTCCCCCTTGACCGAACTGGCCCTGTTGGCCGAACTGGCCTCCTTGTCCGAACTGGCCGAACTGGCCTCCTTGTCCGAATTGGCCGAATTGACCGAACTGGCCTCCTTGTCCGAACTGACCTTGTTGGCCGAATTGACCGAACTGGCCTTGTTGGCCGGCTTGGCCGGCCTGACCTGCTTGGCCAGCTTGGCCTGCTTTCCCGGCTTGGCCCGCTTGTCCGGCCTGGCCCGCTTGGCCTGCCTGACCGGCCTGGCCGGCTTGTCCGCCCGCGCCTCCTTGATTGGTAAGGGCAGGATGTTTAGTTTTCGGAGGAAAGATTCGAAATTGCCCCTTTCCCTGGGCATGGACCGAGGCCACATCGGCCACCCAGAAAGCTACGGCTGTCGCCAAGGCCACTCCCAGGCCGCTTTTAAACAATAAACTACCCATGAAGACACCTCTTAATGCACCAAGCTATTCCCTGTTGGCAAAGCCAAGGCTGTCCTTTTCGCCGAAACTTCGCCTAATCTAATCATTCTCCGAGGGGGAACCTTTCAAGTCAAGAATAAATTGCAAAAAGTTACACAGGTCTGGGGTTCCTCTTGACAGGGAATCGGGCCCAGATATATTCCCCCGCTCTTCCAAGTATAGGGTCAAGGGACATCGTGGCGGCGAAGGCCTCGTGGTGCAGGCGAGCCGCCCGAACCACGAAAATAATTCCGCCGCGCCGGCTGGGGGAACAAGCCGGCGCTGGCCCGGCACGGGCACGCGCGTCTTTCAGGAGTGCGGCACATGCGTACGCGAATCGGCTGGCTGGCGGCAGTGGCCCTCGCCCTTTGGCCGGCGACCGCCCGGCCCCAGGGTTTCACCAATTACAATTACGAAGTCCCGCCCTCCAGTACCGTATTTCCCGGACCGATCGGCCATTACCGCATGGAGGAAGGCGGATTTTTCATGGGCCTGGACGGCCTGTACTGGTCGTTCAGCAATCCGTTGCGTGGACAGACGGTGGCGGTGCGCGGCTTTCGCGACATGGACGGCAGCATCACCGGCACGGTGGGAAATTTCGTCGGCTCCGGCGACGAGGCCCTCAACACCCGCCAGGTCAAAGGCCCTTACACGTTCACGCCCGGGTTTCACCTGATCCTGGGCTGGCGCTTCGAGAGCGGCACGGTGCTGATGGCCAACTGGATCCACTTCCAACAAATTCGCTATTCCGCCCATGCCACGCTGATACCGAAGGGGGCCCGCTTCGGCCAACAATTGGAAGACACGTTCCTCTTTTCCGACGTCTTTAATTTTCCCGCCGATTACGCCGGCGAGGACCAGAACGTCAACGGCGGCGCCGCCGGCGCCACCTTCGGCATCTGGAACGCCGCCTCGCTCATGGAGATTTCGTTCCTGCAACGCTACGATCAGTTCGATCTGGCCGTCCGCCTGCCCATGTGGGCCACGGAAATGTACCGCAACTACGCCCTGGTCGGCCCGCGCCTGGCCTGGATCTGGGAACGCTTCCGCTGGCGCACGGCGGACTTCCCGGTGACCGGCGACCCGGCCGCACCCGACGACATCGCCATCTACTCCAACGTCGTTTCCAACCGCCTGTACGGCGTCCACATCGGCGGCGGCAATGAATGGTTCATGGGCGACACCCCCCTCGGCGGCTTTTCCGTCAGCCTGGAAGGGGAGACTGGCCTGTTCATCGACTTCGTCAAGGAGCGCGCCAAGTACGAGTTGGCCGACCGCACCACGGCCGCCACGCGGGCGCGCAACGTCTTCAGCCTGGTGCCCCTGGCCTCGGCCAAGATCAATCTGTGGTGGTATCCGCTGGAAGCGATTCAGCTGACGGTGGGCTACGACGTCATGATGTATTTCAACACCGTGGCCGGCAAAACCCCCATCGACTTCGACTTCAGCGCCCTGTCCCCCAAGTGGGAGCGCGGCGTGTTCCGCTATTATCACGGTTTGAGCTTCGGCATCGGCGTCACCTTCTAAGGCGAGCGGCAGGAAATAACTTACCCAAAACCGCGTTCGCCAGAACGCGGGCAGCCCGCACTCTGGCGAGTGCGGCTACGGGTAGATTAAGTCCTGCCGCTCGCCTAAGCAAAGAGGCTGTCCGAAAAAAGGACAGGACCCAGGTCCTGTCCCCTTTTCGGATAGCCTCTATAATTCGAAATTCGAAGGACATTCACCCTTGGTCTCCCAGGGGCGGCCAGTTCTTTTCCAGGCCCTCCCGTTCGATTTGCCGCACCTGGCTTTCGCTGATGCCGAAGCGATGGGCGATGACCATGCGCGACTGGGGGACCGGCATCTCATGGTCCTGGGCATCCACCAGGGCCAGGAAAATTTCCTGGCGGCGCGGCTCGGACAACCCCTGTTCGGCTTCGTCCATGGCTGTTTCCTTTCATAAAGAGGCTATCCGAAAAGGGAACAGGACCCTTTGACCGGCTCATTGTATGAGGGTTTGCCCACCGTTTCCGGGGCCCTACCCGAAGAAGAGAAAAAGATAAAGAGTACGATTGGGAAGAGGACTAGCGAGCAAGATTAAGAGTAACAATGACCCGATAAAAGGCTAAAGGACCACCGTAGGACGGCCTTCCCTGGCCTTCCTGCCGTTCCGACGGGCTAGCCCATCCTACCAAGGCCGGCCAGTTATATTAGCTTTCTAGCGGATCGAAAAAAACCTCCATCAGATCCTTCTCTCACTCTTAATCTTGTTCCAACTCGTCTTCCTAATCTTACTCTTCATCCTACTCGTTCTCTTCTTCTAGTGGATCCAAAAAACAGATCCGGAATCGATGGGCCCACCCATTGTATGACCTGCAGGCCGATTCGCCCTATCTTTCTTTGCCCGCGAAGAGTAAGATAACCATACCTGGGTCTTGCGGACGGTTCTTTGGCTTTGGCCAATAACCTTTCCCTTGCCCATGTCGCCCACGTTTCCGGGAGCAACGCCGCCCCCGGCGCTCTATCCTTTTTCTTTGGGAGGCCCCCATGGGCAAGAAGTTGTATGTCGGCAATTTAACCTACGGGATGACGGACAGCTCGTTGACGCAGCTCTTCGCCGAGTTCGGCACCGTGGCCTCGGCCCAGGTCATCATGGACCGGGATACCGGCCGGTCCAAGGGCTTCGGCTTCGTCGAGATGGGCAGCGATCAGGAGGCCCAAGCCGCCATCGCCGGCCTCAACGGCAAACAGGTCGAAGGCCGGTCCCTGACCGTGAACGAAGCCCGACCCAAGACCGAAGGCGGCGGACGCGGCGGCTCCGGCGGCGGCCGCGGCTTCGGCGGCGGGCGACGCTTTTAACAGGAACTCAACCTGTCCCCTTTGCGGGCCGGCTGTCCGAAAAGGGGACAGGACCCGAACGAAATCAAGAGTCCTGTCCCGTGTCGGACAGCCCAGCTCTCGAAAAAAAGAACCACGGATCTCTCCGATGA
>CAZFGM010000501.1:0-5647 GCA_964518515.1 uncultured Alcaligenaceae bacterium
AATTGCTCGATCTGATCGGGCAGTCCGACCCCAGCCTGAGCCCCGAACCGCCGCCGCTCTATGCCGCCGCCTGCCGCCTGACGAAGCGCGACAACGAGTGGTTGCTGGAGACGTGGGCGCAGTCCCTGAACCTTGGGCGGTCCCTGCCGACGGTGCCGCTGTGGCTTGCCGATGACCTCGCCGTGCCCCTCGAGCTGGACCAGAGCTACGAGCAGAGTTGCAGCATCTTGAACATCCCTTGGAGTCAACTAACCGTGGGGGAAGAGAGGACCGGTGATTTGTCTTCGCAGTGATCTGGTCGAAATGCTGCGCTGCATGGCTCGGAGGGGGGAGCAACCATCCGCGATGCTGCGGGCAATTGTCGCTCAGTTGGGCCCTGAGACGGCGGATCGTCCCCTATTGGTCAGATACTTTTCCACGGCCTTTTGCTTTACGGAAGGGCAAGGATACAAAATCTTTGGGTGGTTCCCAGACGGCACGGGAGCCCTATCGGATTCGGCCATTGACAGCCTGCTTAATAAGCGAATCCAGGAGACGCACGCCGAATGGGACAAAGCCGATTTATTCGAAGTCGGAACTTGAGAACGAAACCCTTGGTGGGCCAGCGTCGTGGGGCAGGTCGCCGACCTGCCGAATGACTCAGGCAGGTAGGCGACCTGCCCCACGTGCCGTTTTTGAAGGCCCCGGGATTTCGTTTGTAGGCGAGTTTGATTGGAATTTCACCCAGAGAGATTTTCCGCCGCATTTCGCCTGTCGGATTTTATCCCGAAGGCGGCAAGGACATCTTGGAATGCTTCGCAATACCCAGGCTGGAGAAAAATTACTCTTGTAGCTCACCATGAACTGGAAAGTTGGTTTGGGAATCGGCTTGGGGTGCTTACTGGCCGGCCTGGCAGTCGTTTTGTTTTTCGTGTTGACCGGCGGCGAAACGACCCAGGCGGTGCTCGACCGGTACGCGCCGCGCTTTGCGGACAAGCGCCAGCAGCTCAAGGCCCTGGCAGGCAAGCTGCCTCCCCTGGGAGGCGTCCAGGCCAACTTGGTTTGGGCCAACCTCGAGCCCAAGCCGGTCTATGACACCAAAAACAAGACGTTCAATACATCGGTGATCATGATCGAGCACATGGGGGATCCCGACGTCCGGCTGCGAACCCCCGGGCAATTCGACCTGAATTTGTTCGAGGGCTTACTCTTGATGCACCTGCAATGGACCGGACCGAAAAATCCCATGGCGGAATCGGCCCGGAAACAGCGAGCCCGCTCTGAGCTGGCCCGGGAACTGGAAGCGACCTTGAACCAGCCCTACCTGGTGGTGCTGCGGCCTGTCAGTTACGATCCGCCGCTGCTGCAGCCGAACAACAAGTTCCTGGGGGGCGAGGTGGCCCTGGAAGGATTCTTGTTCGACTGGCGTTCCATGGCCCTGGTGGGATCGGTCAAAGTGTCAGGCAAAGCCGCCGACGTGGTTCGCGGCCGCAAAGGCGAGATGGACGCCGCGGTTTTTTCCAGCCTGTGGGTCGATGTCCGGACCGATCTGGCCCGGGCCTTGTCCCAGGCGAGCGGCGGGAGGTTTGCGTTTTAAGGGATGCGGCCGGAAGCTTTCCCAGCCGTGTTAGCGTGGTATCATGGATTCTTCAGAAAGAAGGTGACTATGCCGGTTGCCGCGATTCACAAAGAAGAAATGTGGAAGGCGACTCAAATCGCTGGGTTCCAAATGGAAGAATTCATTACCCCCTTGGAAGTGATTCGCATCCTGAATCGCCAGAAAATCAGTTTCGTCCTGGTAGGGGCGTATGGCTTGATGGGTTGGTTTCACAAGGCCAGGGCATCCGAAGATGTGGACATCGTGGTGGCCGCCAAGCACGTGAAAAAAGCCGTCAAGGCCTTGCTCGCCGCCTTTCCCCAACTCGTGGGTGAGGACCAGGAAGTTGTGGTCCGCTTGCGGAACCCGGCCAGCAACAAAGTAGCAATCGACGTAATGAAGCCGATCCAACCGCACTTGCGGGTGCTTTTCAAGCACACCCTACCCAGTGAGCTCAAAGGCCAAAAATACCGGGTGCCGACCCTGGAAATGGCCCTGGCTTTGAAATTTGCTCCCATGATGGTCAGCCCGAACCGGCAGGATACGGACAAGCTCAAGGACACCTATGATTTCGCCTTAATGGTAAAAAACAATGCCGATCTCGACTTGAAGAAACTGCAAGAGTTGGGAGACCTGGTATATCCCGGCGGCGGCAAGGGAATCCTGGAATTGGTTCGCCGGGTTCGAGCAGGGGAAAAACTGATTCTGTGATTTGAGCCGCTGGCGGCAAGCGGCAAATCGGGAAATCAACCATGGCCAAACCCCGTGCCCTCCTCAAGCGCACGTGTAGAATGCCCGGTACTATGCCTACCGTGTTTCGCTCTGGACCCTACCGGTTTTTCTTTTATGCTGGGGATCGTGATGAACCGCCGCATGTCCATGTGGAACGTGATGACTGCGAGGCGAAATTTTGGCTCGCGCCCCCTCGTTTGCAAACAAACAAACGATTCGCGCGGCAAGAACTGCACAAGATTGAGCGGCTCATTGAAGAAAACCAAGATTATTTGAGGGAGCGCTGGGATGAGTACTTTGATCAATGACGTCCAGGCGATGGACCTGACGGTAAACGACCGAGAAATCGCGGTCGATCTCGTGGACGGGCGTACGATCATCGTGCCCTTGGGATGGTATCCGCGCCTGCGGCACGGAACGTCGAAAGAGCGAAAGACCTGGCGTTTGATCGGTAACGGCGAAGGGATTCATTGGCCCGATCTGGACGAGGACATCAGCGTCAAGAACTTGCTGGCAGGCCAGCCGTCGGGAGAGAGCCAGCAGTCGTTCAAGCGCTGGCTGGAAAACCGCTCGGGCCGAAAGTCGCGGAAAGCGTGAGCGGCCGTTGACGGACCGGCCCACAACTTGAAAGGAGTCGATTATGGGTACTTGCTGGGGAATCGCCATTTTGTTGCCGTTGATGATCTTGCCCATCGGGCGGACAACGAAAGACGAGAACAAAGATAAGCCTAAAGCGGCGACGGTCAAAGTTGGGCGATACATCGTGACCGGTCCACCGGAGGCCCCCTGGAAGATAGGCTACGAATGTGAAATCCAGTTAGATGCAAAGCGAAACTTGATTGGTATCATTCATAAGCCCCAAGATTCCAAGGGCAAACATGAAGCAAAGAAAAGTTGGCTCCTTGTTTTGCGTATCGACCGTCTTTGTTGGGTGCGTTTCGACCTTCAAACTTTCAACGAATGGGAGTTTAAGGCCCGCCCAAAAATCGCGCAGCACCAGGTCCAGCGTGAATCGGACTCGGGAGATAAAAGAATGCTCAACGGGACCATGTATGACGTTGTATTCGATTATTCCTTGACCACCAAGAAAACACTGATGATAGCCGGGCCTTTTTGGATACCATTAGGCGAGTTCAAGCAATCACAAACGGGGACAGGGTTTTTCACGATTAGTGTTTACGTTTATTCTGAAGTGGATCTCTTTTACATCTTCGATGGTCGCCAATTCCATAGACAAGAGGTCAGCGGTGAAAAAACAAAGTCCGGGAAAGGGCGCAACGGAACGAACTGGGAGTTGCGCTGGGAAAACAAGAGGCTGGAGAAGAAATAGGTAAACTCGCCATGGCCAAAACCCGTGCCCTCGTCAAGCGCCGCAAGGCGATCCGCAACATCCGCAAGATCACGCGGACCATGGAGCTGATCGCCACGGCCCGGTTCAAGAAGGCCCTCGATCGGGCGACCGAGGCGGAAGCGTACACGCGCAAGATCGCCGAGCTGGCCGCCGATCTCAGCGCCAGCACTACGAACATCAAGCACCCGCTCCTGGAAAAACGGGACGAGGTCAAAAACAGCCTGCTGCTGGTCATCTGCTCGAACCGCGGCCTGTGCGGCGGCTACAACGCCGCCATCCTCCGCGAGGCCACCGGCCGCCTCCGCCAGATCCAGGCCGACAACATCACTTTGCACCTGGAGCTGTCCGGCAAGCGGGCAATTTCCTATTACCGCTACCAGGGCATCGCCGCCGCGCACACCTATACCCAGTTCGAGGACAAACCGCGCTTCGAGGAGGTGGACGAGCTCGCCAACCGTTACATCGCGGCCTACATTGCCGGCAAGCTCGACCGCGTCCAGGTGGCGTACATGAAATTCCTCAACGCCGCTCGGCAGGCAGCCGTGGTGGAAACGCTGCTTCCCCTTTCCACCGTGGCTCCGGAGCCTGGCCGGCACGCTCCCAAAGAGGTCAAGCCGAAGGGGCCCCCGGTCGAGTACGAATTTCTGCCCAGCGCCCAGGACATCCTGGAAGAAATTCTGCCCGTTTCCTTCAAGATTCGCCTGTTCAAATGCTTTCTCGACGCGGCCGTCAGCGAGCAGATCGCTCGCCGCGTGGCCATGAAGGCGGCCACGGAAAACGCCGGCGACATGATCAAGACCCTGACCCGCCAGTACAACCGCGCCCGCCAGGCCCAGATCACCAAGGAAATCGCCGAGGTCATCGGCGGCGCGGAGGCGCTGAAATAAACTGAGGAGAGCATGTGGTGCCGTGGCTTCCGCGCTCAACCGGCTTGAAAAGAGGACCTGACCATGCCAACCGAACCGGCATTGAACGTCGTCGTCTACCCGGAACCGGGGCCGGAGGGCGACATCGATCAGCACGCCCGCGAATTCCTCGAGCGTAAAAACGTGAGCGGCACCGGCGGCGGCCTGGGGTACCTGGTGCTGGTGGCCGCGGATTTCGACCGGCTTTGGGGCGGCGTGAGCAAGGGGGATGCGCTGGGCACGGCGGCGGCGGTGCTCCATCATCTCGGCGGCAACGCCGGCCAGTTCATCGGCCGGCCCGACGATTTCATCTACGGCTGGGTCGGCGACGAAGATCCGAAACGGAGCCGGACGTTGCTGCTGCAAGTCGTTCCGCGGCCCCACATGATCGCGGCGCGACGAGCAGAGCGGAACTGAAACGCCGAGGTCATCGGCGGCGTCGAGGCGTTGCCGTAGGAGGGAATGCGAGCTCACCGGATGTTGTACAGGTAGAGGAGTGCCGCCCAGCCGCTCGGCAGTATGTTGGGAGCTGCCTTCAGTTCCTTTCCATATTTGCAGGCCATTTCCAGAAAGAAGCGGGCATGGAAATACGCTTCCAGAATCCTCCGGGTGATGGCCGTCCAGTTCTGGTTGTCGTCCATCGAGAACGCGCGTCCGGTCCCCTCCAGGACGATGTACATGAACCAGTCGTTCAGCGGAAGATGCGGCGCAAGACTTTGCAGCATCGCAACAATCTCATCCGTGTAGTAGCTCTGGATCAGGTACACCTTGAAGCTCTGATGGTAAAAACGGTAGACGAGGTCATCCCGGCCGCAGGTTGTTTTCTTGAGCAGATCATCCAACGACCTCAGGTTGACCTCGATTTTACGCAGAAGGTTCTCGGTTTCCGCGAGTTTGGTTTCCATGCTGTAAGGTCGGCTGAGAGCCGCTATGGGGGCCTTGTGTCAGAGGCGCGTGGCATTCTTCCAAGCGACGCCTCTACTGTTCTTGGTTCTGGGCCCTTGTAGAATGAGCCCCCCAGAAGCGTTTTTTCGGGCGGCTTGACTGTCAGATAAACTGAGGAGTCATGATGAGCGCAGTAAA
>CAZFGM010000502.1:0-5617 GCA_964518515.1 uncultured Alcaligenaceae bacterium
TAAAAAGAATCCTCATGAACCTCTGAAACGCACCCCGGAGACGCGCATGAGTTCCCCCGAGAACAGCTCTGCACCGGTCAAGCCGCGACTAGGCCCGATTGACGCGATCAGCATCATCATCGGCATTATCATCGGCGCGACGATCTTCGAGACCCCGCCGGAAATTTTTCGCTTTTCGTCCAACATTTGGACCGCCCTGGGGTTGTGGGTCCTCGGCGGGGTGCTGGCGCTGATCGGCGCGCTGTGCTATGCGGAGCTGGCAACCGCCTATCCCCGGCTCGGCGGCGATTACAACTACCTGACTCGGGCCTATGGGCCGCTGGTGGGTTACCTCTTCGGCTGGGCGCAACTGGCCGTCGTGCAGACCGCCAGCATCGGCTTGATGGCCTACATCTTTGCCAACTACACGCACAAGTTCGCCCAGGCTACCGAGCTGTGGGAGCTATCGAGCGTGAAACTGGAATTCTCCGATTTCCTTCTGGAAATGAGTCCCCAGGTGCTCTACGCCGTGGGGGCAGTCGTCGGCGTCACCCTGCTCAACATGTTCGGCGTGGTGCTTGGCAAGGTGACGCAGAACTTGCTCAGCCTCCTGAAAATGCTCGGGCTTTTGGGCCTGGTCGGCGCGGGCCTTTTGCTCATCTTTGTTTCCGAGCCGCAGAGGCAGAAGGAGGTGGTCCGCGGCGAGGTGGTGTCCGGGTCAGAAACGCAGGTCGTCATCCGCGACGAAACGACCCAGAAGGGGCGGACGTTCGCGGTTTCGCCGAAGACCCCGGTGAAAATCGAGAATAAACCTGAACGCCAGGTCAAGGATTCCCAGACGGGAAAGATGCTAAGCCAGCCGTACACCCCGCTTCAGCTGGAGAAGGGCCAGCAGGTTCAAGTATTCCTCAAGCCGGCAGCCAAACCGGAAGAGCCGGCACTGCTCATCCGCACCCCCGTCTCGTTGGATTTCGCCATGTTGGCCGGCGCCATGGTCTTGATCATGCTGGCCTATGGCGGCTGGAACGACGCCGCCTTCGTGGCCGCCGAGGTGCGCGACCGCAAGCGCAACATTCCGCTGGCCCTGCTCTGGGGAACGGTCCTGGTGACCATCATCTACGTTCTGGTCAACGCCGCCTACATCATCGCCCTGGGTTTTGATGAGGCGGCTGAGGCCGAGGACGTGGCCGCGACCGTGCTGAGCACCCTCCCCGGCGGGCTTGGCGAGTATGCTGTGCCGGTGATTTGTGTCCTGGTGATGATCTCTGCCCTCGGCGCGGTCAACGGCCTGATCTTCACCAGCTCGCGCATCTACGCGACCCTGGGCGCGGACTACAGCCTGTTCCGTCCGCTTAGCCAATGGATTCGCGGCCTGGGCACGCCAATTTGGGCGCTGCTTTTGCAAATGATCGTTACCCTGGCCATGGTCATAACCTTCGGCACGCCGCAAGGGCGCGAGGCCCTGAACCAGGCCTTCGAGTCTATCGGCGTGGGCAGAGCGGAGTTCTATGCGCCGGGCGGCTTCTTGCCGCTGTTGAAAGCTTCGGCGCCGGTATTCTGGTTATTCTTCCTGTTGGCCGGCCTGTCGTTGTTTGTACTGCGCATCAACGACCCGCACATCGAGCGGCCGTTCCGGGTGCCGCTGTACCCCTTGATCCCGTTGCTGTTCTGTGCCAGCTGCGGCGCCATGCTCTACAACACCATCGCCAACTTTGCCGGCCCGCTTTGGCTGGTGGGCGCGGGCCTGGTCCTGCTCGGGTTGCCGTTTTACGTTTTCTCGCGCCGGAGCAATACCGCGGCGGGCCTGAACGAACCCGATAACCCACCAGGATAGGTTTCGATCTATAGAATGACAGCCAAGGAGCGAAAGGAGATCGCTATAATACTGGTAGGCTGCTCAGCGTAATGCGGGAACGACGCAACAGGATCTCCGGCCATGCCTTTACTGGACCACTTTCATCCGCCGGTCAGCGAACGCCGCAGCTGGGAAGGCTTCCACGGCCTGTGGGCGGCGGCACTCGTGGAAAAGCTCAATCGCGACATCCTCGGCGACGAGTATTTTGCCGACATGCAAGTGCACATCGGCAGCCAGGTCGAAGTCGATATCGCCACCCTTGCCCAGTCGGGGGAAACGGGGGAGCGCGGCGCCGGCGCGGCAACCGCCCTGGCCCCGGTGTGGGCGCCGCCGGCGACCGATCTGGTCGTGCCGACCGTGTTCCCCGACGACATCGAAGTTCAGATATTTGCCACCGTCACCGGCGCTACCCTGGTCGGGGCCATCGAATTAGTGAGTCCCGGCAACAAGGACCGTCCGGAAACGCGCCGGGCATTCGCGGCCAAATGTGTCAGCTACCTGACGCGCGGCATCGGCCTGATTGTCGTGGACATCGTTACCAACCGCTTAGCCAACCTGCATAACGAGGTGATCGGCCTGCTCGGCCGCGGGGAGCCTTTCTTGTTGGCGCCCTCCGCCATGACCTATGCCGTGGCTTATCGGCCGTCGCGGCAACCGTCCGGGGATCAGATCGAGTTGTGGCCCCGTCTTCTGACCCTGGGCCAGCCGCTGCCCGTGTTGCCGTTAGCTCTTCGCAACGCCGAGATAGTACCCGTCGATCTCGAAGAGACCTATAGCGAAGCGCGCGCGCGGAGCCGTTTGGGATGAGAGGAAAGCGGGCCGCCGGTGAGTGTGGCGAGGGTCGCGTTTGCTGGTGGGCCGTCCCTCGAATACAAAGAATAATATGCTGCCTCCAAACATGAACCGGATTTCCAATCCGTTCTCTTCCCCTCCAAAAAGGAGATTGTCATGCGCCGCCTTGCACTTTTCTTCCTCGCCGTTGGGCTCGGCATCGGGGTTGGGTTGTTGCCTCCCCTGGTGGGTCAAGACCCCAAGCCGCTGCGCGAGCCGGACGTCATTTTCGTGCCCACGCCGCACGAAGTCGTGGACAAAATGCTGGCATTGGCCGACGTGCGGCCCGGGGAGGTCGTCTACGACCTGGGCTGCGGCGACGGCCGTATTCCCGTGGCCGCCTCCAAGAAATTCGGCGTCAAGTCCTGGGGCTTCGACATCGATCCCGTCCGGGTCAAGGAATCGCTCGAGCGCGTCGAGAAGGAAAACGTAAAAAACCTGGTGACCATCAAGCTGGCCGACGTTTTCGAGCTGGACCTGGCCAAGGCGGACGTCATCACGCTGTACCTGTTGCCGCAGCTCAACGTCAAGCTGATCCCGCAGCTCGACAAGCTCAAGCCCGGCTGCCGCATCGTGTCGCACGATTTCAACATGGAAGGCGTCCGCCCCAAGCGCGAGATCAGCTTCCAAGGTCCGCAGCGCGAGCATCGCGTCTACCTGTGGGTGACGCCGCTGGAGAAGGAGCGGCGGAATTGAGGGTTTGGTGAGTGTTGGAGTGATGTGTTTCACCCTCGCCGATAAATTTCCAGCACAGGCGAGCGGCCAGAAAAATCGAAAGCGGACCGGCAAAGATAGCCCGGATTGCCTCTCAAGGAATTGTCCCATGGGAAAAGTTAAGATTGCCTCTCTGCCGAAAAAAACGAGAACAAGCATGGCCGTGATCTTACGCGACGTGCCTTCCGGCTGTAACTGGGGTTGGTATTCTCGCGAAGATCAACGAATGCACTTGCAGGTCGTTGACCGCAAACACGTGAAGCTGGGATACAAAGTTTGGCTCGAAAACAAAGGCCAGCGCGTTTTTGAGCCGCACGGAGATATTCCCGCAAAATTCCTGAGACCCCTCAAAGCCCGAGTGACCTCCGACAGAATTTCCATCGAGGCTGAATGGGTCCACTTCATGATCAAACAGAACTGGCTCACCTACCGGATCAACGGCACCGTGATGACGCTGGTCGCCTATCCCGGAACGCCGAACCGATTCGAGCGGACGATTGACCTGGCGCCCCACCTGGGAATCGATGCGGATAAATTCAGGCCGGCGGACGTCGGTCTGAACAGTGAGTTCGCCGTGATCGAATTGTGGCCGCGGCAGCCGGAGACGCGCCGGCCGTTCATCCGCCTTTGGCCGATTCTCTGGCGAGATTGAGGGCAACAAGACCTGTAGAGGGTCAACCGCTCAGGGGATCGGAATATGAAAACTGCTGGTACAGTGCGGAAAAAAAGCCCCACGGCGAAAAAGGCGAGCCCCGCCATGCCGGTCATCTTGAAAGACGTGCCGCCGGGATACAACTGGGGATGGCACTCGCGGGAAGACCCCCGGATGCACCTGCAGTTGGTGGACCGCGAGCACAAGTATTTGAAATACAAGGTATGGCTGGAAGCGAAAGGAAGGCGCGTCTTTGAGCCGGCAAGCGACATCCCCGCCAAGATTCTCAAGAGGCTGCAAGCGGAAGTCGCCCGCCGCCGGCCGTCGATCGAGGCGGAATGGGTCCACCTGATGATCGAGCAGAAATGGCTGACTTATCGACTGCACGGCAGGATGATGATCCTGGTGGCCTATCCGGCGACGCCCAAAAAATTCGAGAGGCACATTGATCTGACCGAGCATCTCGGCATCCGCGCGGAAGAATTCAAGCCGGCGGACGTGGGCCTGAACAGCGAATATGCTGTAATCGAAATATGGCCGTACAAGCCGGAAACGCGGCGGCCCTTTATTCCCCTGGAGCCGATCTTGTGGCAGGATTGAAGGACTTTTGAGGAATGCGATATGAGCGGCACAAGAAAGGCCCCGGTAAAATCCTTTCCGAAAAGGAGGGGGAAAACGATCATCTTGCGAGATGTCCCCAAAGGTTACCATTGGGGTTGGACCTCCCGTGCGGACCCGCGCATGCATTTGCAAATCGTTGACCCGGAACATGCCCCGCTTGGTTACAAGGTTTGGCTCGAGGAAAAAGGGAAAAGAACTTTTGAGCCGGCCGGACCAATTCCGCCGCGTATCCTCAAGAAACTCCAGGCGGAGGTTTTGGCCAAGCGCGAATTGATCGAAGATCGCTGGACGCGCTTCATGATCGACAAGACCTGGCTGATCCGCACGCAGAGCGGCTCGGTCATCACGCTGATCGCCTATCCCGCGCACATGCCCAGGTTCTACCGCACCGTGGACCTGGCGGATATATTCCCCGGCCTCTACGACCCGGATTCCCCGGTGTCCCCGAAAAAACCGATCATGGCCGATGAAGTGGTGCTGAGCGCCGAAATGAACGCCATCGAGATCTGGCCGGAGAAACACGAATCGTGCCGGGAGCACATTTACCTGCCGCCGATTCTATGGCAGGATGGATAGAGCGTTCCCCATTTGTGGCAGACTTGAAGGCGCGGAAAGAATGAAAAAACCAGATCCCGTTTTTAAGATTGGACAGCGTGTTCGGGTAATTCTTAATGACCGAAATAAGACACCTCATGAGGGGATTATCCGGGAAATAATTTGGCACCACAAGGATCAACGATTCACCTACTACCTCTTGGAAGCCGGCAAAAAAGTTTCGAAACGTTATTTTCAGGAGGATCTTGAAGCATTTGATCTTGAATTATTATTGTGATAATCACCATGGACCATTTCCATTACAAAAACCGCATCCTGCACTGCGAAGACCTCTCCGTGCCCGAGCTGGCCCAGAAGTACGGCACGCCGCTGTACGTGTACAGCAAGAACACGCTGCTCCACCACCTGGG
>CAZFGM010000503.1:0-1444 GCA_964518515.1 uncultured Alcaligenaceae bacterium
CAGCCAGCGCGTATTTTTGCCTTCCCCGAAGGCGTAGGCCAGCGAGGCCCTTGGGTTGTGCAGGAGATTTTGACTTTCACAGGGGAATCAAAGGCACCGCCCTTGGGTTCAATAGTGGGTGTGGCGGTGGCGGTCTATTTTCCGCCGGGCCGCACCAATGGATTACTCCCAGGGTGCGCTAAACGCGAAGCATGACTTGAAATTCGGCGGCGGCGCTTCCACAATGCACCATACCCCCGGAGGGATTACCGGCCGTGAAAATCTTCGTCCTCGGCAACGCGCACCGCCCCGGCGTCCAGGAAGAAGCCGACCGCCTGGTGCCTTTTTTGCGGCAGCACTGCGAAGTGGTGGTCGTCGATTTGCGGCAGGAAAAAGACCTGAGCCAGTATGCGGCCGCGGACCTGGCCCTGGTGCTGGGGGGGGACGGCGCCATCTTGCGGGCGGCCCGGCAAATGGGCTATCGCCAGGTGCCCGTGCTCGGCGTCAACCTGGGGCGGCTCGGTTTTTTGGCCGATCTACCCCCGGAGGAAGTCCGCGCTTGTTTCACCCAGGTCCTTGCCGGCGATTATCGCATCACCCAGCACCTGATGTTCGAATGCGTGGTGCCCGAGCCGGCCCCACGGACGTTTCTGGGGCTGAACGAAATTGTCGTGCACAGCGTGCCGCCGTTTCACATGCTGGATTTGCTGCTGGAAATCGACGGCGGCGCGGTATCGCGCTTTTCCGGCGACGGCTTGATCATCAGCACCCCGGTGGGATCGACCGGGCATAATCTGTCGGCCGGCGGGCCGGTCCTGGGGCAGGAGCTGTCGGCGTTCGTCATCACGCCGATCTGCCCACATACGTTGACGTACCGTCCGGTTGTGGACGGGGCGGACAAGGAATACACTATCACCCTGGGCAAGGCGGGGGAAACCGCCTTGCTGATAATTGACGGGCAGGAAACGGTGCCGCTGTCGGCCGGCCAGCGCGTGAGCGTGCGGCGAGCGGCGGTGGCCTTTCGCCTGATCAAGGTACGCGGCCGCAGTTATTACCAGACCTTGCGCGACAAACTCCGCTGGGGGGCGCCGCCGCCCTATCGCGGCGAACCGTGAGCGGCGGCCAAGCGTACGACAAACAAACCCCTCTCCCTCCCCTTCCCCCCCAGGGGAGGGGAAGGCACGGCGTACCATGGTTGTCTGTAAACGAGTCGTGTATGCCGGCCGGGTGCAGGGCGTGGGCTTTCGTTACACCACCCAGCACCTGGCCGAGGATTTCCCCGTCGCCGGCCATGTCCGCAACCTGGCCGGCGGCGAGGTGGAAGTGATTGTCGAAGGCGAGGCCGACGAGGTGCAGGGCTTCTTGACCGCCATCGAGCGGCACATGGCCGGCTATATCCGCGAACAGCGGGTCCAGGATCAGTCGCCCATGGGGTTGTATGGGTTTGTGATCAGGGCCTAATGTG
>CAZFGM010000503.1:1544-5601 GCA_964518515.1 uncultured Alcaligenaceae bacterium
GTTCATTCCGTATTTCACCTTCGGCGAAGACCTGAAAATGGTGAAGGAAATCGGCTACTCGATCATCATGGTGCTGTCGGGCATCTTTGCCGTCTTGGCGGCCAGCATGTCGATCAGCGAGGAAATCGAGGGCCGCACCGCGGTGACGCTGATGTCCAAGCCGGTGTCGCGCCGCCAGTTCCTGTTGGGCAAATTCGGCGGCATCTTGCTGGCCGCCCTGTTCATGACGGTCTTGCTCGGCTGGGTGTTCCTGTGGATCATCCTGTTCAAATATAACTACGATTACGGTCCTTTTGCCGAAGTCATACCGGACCCGGCCTGGGTATTGCGGCTCACGGAAGACTGGTTCGGCCGGGAAAGCACGGCCCACCTGATGCGCGGCTGGGGGTTCTGGATTCACGACGCCTGGGTGGCCTTGCCGGGCCTGGTGATCAGCTTTTGCCAGGTGATGGTGCTGCTGGCGGTGGCCGTGGCCCTGGCCACGCGCGTGCCCTTCATCGTCAATTTGATTGCCTGCCTGTTGGTGTATTTCCTGGGACATCTGACGCCGATCATGACGGCAGTGACCCGCGAACGGCTGGCCCTGGTCCATTTCGTGGCCCAGCTTTTCGAAACCCTTCTGCCGGGGCTGGACCTGTTCGACGTGGGCACGGCGGTGGTCCGGCCCCACCCGCTGCCGCCTTTGGATTACGCCCTGTACGCTTTGAACATAGCGCTGTATGCGGCCACTTTCACGACCATCACCTTGCTTTTCGGCCTGATCTTGTTCGAGGATCGCGACCTGGCTTGATAAAATTCGAAATTCGAATATCGAAATCCGAAACAAATCCGAAATTCCAATATCGACATCCGGAAATTGCTGGAGATTTGAATTTTCGGATTTTGACATTCGAATTTGTTTCGGATTTCGGCTTTCGAATGGTTTTGCGGCTTGGCCCCGTTAGGCAACGTATGCACCGACCTCCCTTTGTCCGGGCCCGCAGTTTCTTGAATTTTCATCCCGTGGCCAAGTGGTCCGCCCTGGGAGGCGCCGTCGGCACCGGGGTCCTGTTCGTCAGCCTGTTTGTCCTGCTCGCTTTGTTCAGCGACTTGCTGGTCCACCGCGGGGAAATCCCGTGCTTCGCCGAACTGCCGGCGGCGGAAAAAGCCCACTTTCGCGGCCAGAACCCCCTCCCCGAGGCCAAGGACAAAAAGGAAAGGCTTCAACTTATTCGCGCTGGCTTGAGCGAATTTAGAATCAGCGCGCAGGAGTTGCCCGCCCAGGCCCAGGAGAAACTGGCCGCTGGGGACAACGACCTGCTCGGCTTCCTGTGGTTCGTGCGCCTGCCCAACCTGATGGAGGATGCCGTTGGTCCGGAGGCAGGTGAAAAGATCCGCCAGGCCCTGGTCGCCAACGTCAAAGCGCGGGGTTTACCCCTGGCCCTGCACCAGAATCTCAAGGATTTCGGCCTGTTGAGCATGGTGGCGCGCAAACGGTCCGGACTGCAAGGCGATCTGGCGGCCTGGCTGGCCTGGACCAATCCCTGGATGTGGCACGACGGCAACGGCACGTTTTTGCGCGGCCTGTTCTTTCTGGCCATCGGCCTGGCGGTGGTCCGGGCCGGGCTGATGTTCCTGTCAACCACCATGGCCGCCCGCGCCACTATCGAGGCGGTGACCCGGCTGCGCAAGGCCCTGTACAACCACACTTATCGCCTGGGCACCCTTGCCGTGCGCGCCCTGGGTCCCAGCGAGGCGGTCAGCGTATCGACCCGCCATCTCGAAGCCGTCCACGACGGCCTGTACACCTGGCTGACCGTCGTGTTCCGCGAGCCGGTCAAGTTCGGCCTGGTCCTGGCGTTCGCCCTGGTGGTTCATTTCTGGCTGTCCCTGGCGTTCCTGTTGTTCG
The DNA here is from genome assembly GCA_964518515.1 of uncultured Alcaligenaceae bacterium. Lineage (GTDB taxonomy): Bacteria > Planctomycetota > Planctomycetia > Gemmatales > Gemmataceae > CAZFGM01. The sequence goes on from CAZFGM010000503.1 coordinate 3,433, forward strand.
CTCTGTTGGTGTGGATTCTGGGGGGACAGCTGGCGGCGTATTTCCGCAGGCAAGGCCGGGCCGCCGCCCATCGCGCCGCCGACCAGCTCGTCCTCTTGCAAGAGAGCCTCATGCTCATGCGCCTGGTGAAAGTCTACCTGATGGAGCTGTTCAACCAGCAGCGCGTGGAGCGTCAGCTGTCCAAATATTCCCAGGCCCAGCTCCGCCGTTACTGGGGCGAGGCGATCTACCGGCCGTTGTTGGTGCTGTTCGCCCTGCTGGCCGTGCTGATTCTGCTGCTGGTGAGCGGTATCGTCATCCTCGATGGCCAGGTGGGCGTGACCAGCGCCATGGTGCTGGCGGCGGCCCTGGTCAGCCTGTACTGGCCGCTGGTGAGCTGGATCGAGCATCGCCGCTATCTGCGCCGCGCCAAGGAATCCGCCGCCGTCCTCTTTCAGTTTCTCGACCGGCCTAATCCGGTCGCCCAGGTGGTCGATGCCGAATTTCTGCCCGCTTTGAACAAGCATCTGGAATTCGACGGCGTCAGCCTGCAAGAACCGGGCACCGGCCGGCGGCTGCTGCATGACGTGAGCCTGCGTATCGAGGCCGGCCAGCGCGTCGCCCTGGTCGGACCCGAGGACATGGAAAAACACGCCCTGGTTTATCTCATCCCGCGCTTCCTCGATCCGGGCGCCGGAGAAATTCGCATCGACAAGAAGAACTTGCGCTGGGTCACCCTCGACTCGCTGCGCGCCCAAATCGCCATCGTGCTGCAACACAACGTGGTGTTCAACGACACGGTGGCCAACAACATCGCTTGCGGCGAGCCGAATTGCCCGCTGCCGAAGATCATCGAGGCCGCCAAGATCGCCCACGCCCACCAATTCATTCAGAATCTGCCCCAGGGTTACGAAACTCCGATCGGCGAGATGGGCCATGTCCTCAACACCGGCGAGCAGTTCCGCATCGCCCTGGCCCGCGCCATCCTGCGCGACCCGGCCCTGCTCATCATCGAGGAACCTTTCAATCCCCTGGACGACAACACCAAGTCCCTGCTGGATGACACCTTCGCCCGCATCCTTCCGGGGCGGACGGTCATTTTTCTGCCGCATCGCCTGTCCACGATCCGCAACTGCGACCGGGTGTTTCTGTTGTACAATGGCCGGATCGAGGCCGCCGGCGATCATCGCGAGCTGTTGGCCGCAAGCGAATTGTACCGGCACCTGCAATACCTGGAATTCAACGAGTTCGCCGGCTTGCTGGCCGGCCCGCCCGCCGTCGTCGTCAGTCCCGAGTAAATCCCAAGCCCGCTGTTTAGCGGGGAGCCGGAGGCGACCGCGGACTCCGGTGGTCGCCTCCGGCTCCCCGCTAAACGAACTCCCTGCTATTTTGGAGAATGAAATGTTTTCCCGGGAACTGGAGGCTGCCCTGGAAGCCGCCCGCCGCGCCGGCCGCTACCTCGTTGAAGAATACGCACGCTTCCAGGCCATTCCCAATGCTCCCGCCGACATCACCACCGAAGCCGACCGGCAAGCGCAGGAAATCATTCTCCAGTATCTGACGACGGTTTTTCCCGACGACGCTCTGTGCGCCGAGGAGGCGACGCCTACCCTGGCCTCCCGGCCGCACACCGGGCCGCGCCTGTGGATTGTCGATCCCATCGACGGCACCCGCGGCTTCGCCCAGAAGAACGGCGAATTTTCCGTCATGGTAGCGTTCGTCCACGACGGCCACATCGGCGCCGGCGTCGTCCTAGAGCCCGCGACCGGCCGGCTCACGTATGCGAGCCAGGGCGGCGGCTGCTGGAAGAGCGACGGCGGCCAAGGCCCGGTTCGCTGCCAGGTCAGCTCGCGAAAGCGCTTGTCTCTGGCTACCTTGACCCAGAGCCGCACGAAGGACCCGACCCAATCGCGCGGCGCGAAAGCATTCGCCCCCCTGCGGCTTATCGAATCCCACTCCGCCGGCATCAAGCTGGCCCAGGTGGCGCGCGGCGAAGCCGACCTGTATCTCAACACGTACGACGCTTTCCACGACTGGGATATTTGCGCCGGCCACATCCTGGTGACCGAAGCCAGCGGCACCGTGACGGACATCGGCGGCCAGGAATTGCCCTATGGCCTGCCGGACGCCTGGCAGCGGCATGGGCTTCTGGCCAGCAACGGCGTGTTGCACCCGGAGGCGGTCCAGCGC
>CAZFGM010000504.1:0-5588 GCA_964518515.1 uncultured Alcaligenaceae bacterium
GCCCGGATTGCTGGGCCGCTTCCAGAACGTGTTGGAGGGGGTCGGTGGACATCGTTCGCTCTCACGCCCTCAACTTCGCCATATTGGCTGCGGCCTGGTTGGCTCAAATCTCTTCCACGAGGTAAGTGGTCATCCGAATATCGAGTTGGCGGAACCTCTTTTTCAGCCGTTTCTTCAGCTGCACAAAGAATTCTCGGTTCTTTCGCTTGTTTGGAACATCGACGAACACGCGCACGGTTTCATCGCGGAAGATCTGCCCTCTGTGCTCCCACCGACCACGGATAACCTGCGTCTCTGCAGATATTACGCCAAATTGCCGCTCGATTTCGAGCAGCGACTCGGCAATCAGGTCGTTGGGGACCGGTTGTCCATCATTGAACCGCAGAGGCAGGAGGATTTCGAAGCGGCGTTGCCATCTGCTCATAGGTGGCTGGTCCTTGGACCTCAAACGCGATACCTTCCAGGGCCAGACTCGGAAGGGCTCCCGGCGGCACCATCATTTCGCCGGTCGCCCAACTTTTGAAAGAGAATCGGCCGGCTAAATAGCCCAGGGCGCGGCGCTTCGCCGCCTCGTCGGAAAAACGGATGATAATCATGGCGCTATGATAATAAAGCCTTTCGCCACTGGCGGCAAGGGAAGACTGGCGAAAGTCACTTCTCCGGCTCAGGTGATTTCTGCTTCTTGTTGAACCAGGCCTTCCAGGTGCGGTCCCAGTCCCACGCGGCGACGCCGGGCGGCGGCACGGCGCCGATGTAGGCCGGCAGCGACGGGTCGTCCTTGCCGGCGCCGCCGCTGGCGAGGAGGGAAGTAGCCTTGGGGCGCAAGAAATTTGCCGCCCCCGCTTGCCGCGACTCCAGGTCGTTTTGCGTGATCTTGCGATCTTCTTTCGCCAGCGGCAGCATCGTCTTCTGCTCGGTGCCGACCAGGTCGCGGGCATTTCGCTTGAAAGTCCACAGATCGAGGAGAAAAGCGCTTTCCGCCGTCTTCCCGGACTTTTTCTCGAACTTGAGATCATTCTCGGAGCGGAAGTACAGCATGTCCCCTGACTCCGCGGCGAGCAAGAGATTGTTCGCCAGCAAAACTTGGTCCTTTTCAAAAGGGAGGAACGGCGGATTGTGCCACACACGCACGGCGGCCCGGCAGTCGGCGATGCTATTATTCACCACGTTAATCGTCTGGCACTCCTTGGCTAGATCTTCGAATTGCATCCCCGCTTGCGTGCAGTCCCAGATCTGGTTGCCGGCCACGAGCACATGTTGCAAGCATCGATTCAACGAAATGCCGCGTTGCGGGCCGTGGATGCGATTATTCGAAAGCAGTACCCGACGGGTCGGGCCGCTCGCCAATCCAGAAAGATAGATGCCGTCGCCGGCCGTTTGAATGGAACAGTCGCGAACCACGATGGCCGGATCGGCATCCTTCAAGTCGGCATTGAGTATGACCACGCCACTGACAACTTTGGGGGATTGGATTTTCAGCCGCTCCAGTCGCAGACCCGGACAGGCCGAACGCGCGAAAAGGAACGCGATCAATCCTTCGCTCGAATCTTTGCCCGTAAAGCGAAAGCCACGCACCGTGACCCGTGGAACGCCACGGATTTGCAGCGCGGCCTTCGTATCGGGCGGCAGCTCGATAACCGCGTCCCGTTCGGCTTCGAGCGTCAAGCCCTGCATTCGCTCGGGTTCGTTGATCTCCAAGGGCCCTGGATAGGTATCGGAACCCAAGACGCGAATCGTCATCTCCGGCTGCACCACCGCCAGAGCCTCCTGAATCGTTCGGAACCGCCCGCTGTCGGCCGGCTTCTTGGACACGGTAAGCCGCTTGTCGATCATGGCGTCCCAGGTCCATTGCCAGTTCCACAGCGGGGCGCCATCGGGAGGCACGGCGCCGACGTAGGCCGGCAGATCGCCACCGGCACCGGCGGTGGCCAGGGGGGAATCCTTGGGCGGCCGCATGAAATCCGCATGTGCCGGCTCGCGGGAGAGCAGATCCACCTTATCCTGGACGACATCCGTCGCTCCGGGTGGAATCCAGCCCCGCATCTCGCCGGTCTTGGCCTTATTCGCCTCGCGCCAGTTGCCTTGCCAGTGCCACGCTTTGACCAGGCTGGCGCCGTCTCCCTGGCCGACGATCTTGTCCGGGTTTCCCCCGCTGTCAATGAACTTCATGTCCGGGGCGGCACGAGCCAGGAGCAGGTTGTTTACCAGGCGGATGTTTTTTCCCAAGTCTTTTTTCTGGGCGTGATCCCAAAGACAAAAGGTCAGGGCGCCGCTTTCCAGCACAGTGTTGTTGGCAAGGAGAATATCTTCCGTTCCGGTCAAAAGGTTTTCGAATTGCAATCCGGCGGCGTCGGAAAAAGCGATGCGATTGCCGACCACATTTACTTGCTTGATGGTACCGGCCAGGGAAATCCCGACCTGGGCGTCCAGGATGGTGTTGCCGCGCAGGATGATCCGGCCGCAGGGGTCGGGATTGTGGTATTCGGCAAAACCGCTCGCCCGGAGGGCCACGCGGCCTCCCCGGAAGGTGCAGTTTTCCACCACCGTCGGTTCGCCTGCCGGAGTGGGATTCAGCCCCTCCAAACTCACGCCCACCGTATTCCCTTCCATCTTAAATTCGAGTCCTTCGAGGCGCGTGCCGCCCGAGCCGCGTCCCAGGGCCGCCACCATAAACAACAAGTCCGGACCAGGCTCATGGCGAAGACGGAAGCCACGGATCGTCACGCCAGGCACATTCTTGATCCACAGGCCGACTTTGAGATTCGACTTGGGAAACAGCAACGTGGCTCCCTGGAGAGCTTCCAGGGTGATGTCCTTCTGAAAGGGGGCGCGGTTCAGGATAAGTGTCTCCTTGTAAATCGCCTGATCCAGCACGCGAATCGTCATGCCCGGCTTGATCTGGTCGAGGGCTTCCTTGATTGACCGGAACTTGCCGCCCTCCCTGGGATCTTGCGATACCGTCAGGACATGGGGATCTTTTGGGAGCTTCTTCGCTTCCTTCGGATTTTCTTCCGGCTTCTTCGCTTCCTTCGGTTTTTCTTCCGGTTGCTTACCCTGTCCATTGCGGGCCAGGGGTTCGGAACCTTCTGGAGCGTCCCACGGCCAGCCGAACTGCAGCCCAGCCAAGAGCAGCAGACCCACAATGGCCGCGAGTCCACCGGCCACAGCCCAGCGTTGACGCCGGCGGCGTGCCGGCGCCCTGGCCAGCGTGAACGACAATTGGCTTCCCTGCCAGCTGGTGGTCGCTCGAATATCCGGAAAAGAAGCGGACGAACCGGCGACGTGAGGGGCCAGGGCCTCGGCCACTTCCTGGCCCGTAGCGAAACGCGCGCTCGGCTGCTTGGCCATCATGCGCCGGACTGTCAGGGCCAGTCCGGTGGGAGTGTCCGGACAGAGTTCCTCGATTGCAGGCGGCTCCTTGGCTTCGTGCGCCTCGGCTTTCTCCGACAGCGATGACCCGGGAAAAGGCACACGTCCCGTCAGCAAGTGATAAAGCGTGCAGCCCAAGGCGTAAATGTCCGCCCGCGGATCGACATGGCGGGCATCGCGGAATTGCTCGGGGGCCATGTAATCCGGCGTGCCCAGGCCCATGCCCTCGTGCGTCAAGGTGCCGTCGCCGATCTGGTCCTGCACGAAACGAGCCAGGCCCAGGTCGAGGATTTTGATCTGCCCCCCGCCAGCGTAGGGTGGGCACTGCCCACCAGGGCCACCGTGGGCGATGCCCACCCTACTCGTGACCAACAGGTTGCCCGGCTTCATATCGCGGTGCACCAGGCCGCGCTCATGGGCCTGTTGCAAGCCCAGGGCGGCCTGGTAAATGTAATCCGCCGCCTGGGTTGCCGGAAGCCGGCCCCGTTCGTGCAGCACCCGGGCCAGGTTCGTGCCCTCGACATATTCCATCACCAGGAAATGCCGGTCGCCGTCCGCGCCGGTGTCATAGGCCTGCACGATGGCCGGGTGGGAAACCTTGGCCAGGGCCTTGGCCTCGCGATGAAAGCGGGCCACGGCGTCCGGATTATTGACGTGCCGCGCCGCCATGACCTTGAGGGCCACGACCCGGTCCAGCTTGTCGTCGCGGGCGCGATAGACCGCGCCCATGCCCCCTTCGCCGAGTTTGTCCAAAAGGTGGTAGCGTCCGGCCAGCCCACACTTCACACCCTGGCCGGCTAGAAGCTGGTCCGCCTGAAACGCCGTGATGACGTTTTTTTCGACAAGCCGGGCGGCCACATCCTGAACGGTGGAAGGCTTGTTCCCCGACCATTCGCGGGTGATTTTGTCGCGGTCGCCGGCGGAAACCAGCCCCGATTGCTGGGCCGCTTCCAGAACGTGTTGGAGGGGATCGGTGGGCATCGTTCCCTCTTCCGTCTACGTGGCGATGTATAATTGAGCCCGCAGCGCAAGCAAGGGAGGCACCAAACCTTTAATTCTGCAAGTGTGACACGAATGAGAAATGAAGGCAAGAGGCTTTCGGGTTTTCCCTTATCTGCCGCCGTGTGGCCCGGCAAAGAGCAGTTAAAAATCTACGCTTTTTCCGGGACCCTGCCCCGAAGAAGTGGCCCCTTTCGGGGCAGATCAAACATTGCCAATTGCCAATTACCAATTGCCAATTGCAAATTACAAGCAAGTTTGAAAATCTTTTGGAATCCTCTTCAAAAATTGGCAATTGGCAATTGGCAATTGGTAATTTTGACGCGCCCGACAAAAGTCGGTTTTTCAAGAATTCGGGCTCAAAATCCCCGTGTTTTTTGAGGGTCGTTTCCCCAAAAACGACTTTTGTCGGGCGCGTCAATTTTGTTTGCGACAACTTTTTGTCGCAAAAACGGCCCGAAGGGCCTATCTGCTCAACGGCGGATAAGCCGAACAGGGCCTCGGCGCTGCGGTAGAGCCACCTATTCTTCTCGTCAAAATCAATCTCCCGCATCACTGGACCGACCTCTTGAATCAGGTAGCGGAGCAAATCTTTCAGGGCCGGCCGGCTTTCCTGCGGGGCCCGCGGCTCGAACTTGGCTTGCAGCAGTTGCGCGGTCAGCGCCAGTAGCCAAGGATACCAAAGGAAGCTGTTCGCGCGGATCGGCAAGGCCGGGGCCGCCCTGCAAACCCGGCGCGCGCAAGGGCGTCGTCAGGGTGCAGAGCTCAACGCATGAATGTGGTTACTACCAACCCAGCGTGGGAAGACTCAAACGCATGAAGCGACTCTTGCCGATCCTGGTGCTGGCGCTGGCCGGGTGCAGCTCGCATCCGGGAGCGGTTTTTTTGGATCGGGTGTTTCCCGGCCGGGTCCGCTTCGATCCGAAGGCGCCGCCTTTCGGCGGCGTGTGCATTCCCCAGGCAGCACCGCCCCCTCCGACCGCCGCGCCCGGCATACCGATCTTTCCGGTGCCGGTGGGACCGCCGCCGCCGGCCGTCTTTCCCGGCACGCCTCCTCCCCCAACCGTGCCGCCGCCGCTGCCGCCGTCGCCATAGGCCCTTCGGGCCGTTTTTACGACAAAAAGTTGTCGCAAACAATACCATTGCGCTTTTTCCAATGTTTGAGGGTCAGCCCCGTTCACGTTCACGGGGCTTGCCGCGAAGCGGTGTAGGCCCGCCCC
>CAZFGM010000505.1:0-5574 GCA_964518515.1 uncultured Alcaligenaceae bacterium
TCATTTTTTTTTTTTTTCAAGCTTCACGAACCGCTGATAATAACCCGCCACCTGGCCGCTATCGGCATCGCCCTCGTGCATCAAAAGGCCGTAGCGGCAATACCAGGCCGCCTCAAGGGCTGTCATCCTTCGAACTCCACCGACTGTTTACGTTTAGTGCAATGAAAACGCGCGGCGAGGGCGAAACGTAAACCGGGATCATTTTTCCAGGCCGGCCAATTTTTTCCGGGGGGCGGGCTGCCCTTCTATCAGCTGCCAGTAACGGTTCGCGGTCAAGGCGGCGCCATCGAAGTGTTGCCGCCCGCCCCAACTCCAGTGGACGGAAAGGCGCTGGATTTGGGACGCCGTACCCAGGCCGAAAAGCAGACGGGAATCGTTGGCCGACAAGTAGCTGCCGCCGCCCTTGACGAAGCGCGTCCATTGACGGCCCGCCACCTCGACAGTCACTTTAGTACCGACCAAATCGCGGTGGTTGCGGCCCTGTAATTCCAAGCCAAGCCAATTCTGGGGTGGGGCCACGTTGCGGAGCAGGGCCGCCGGCTCATTCGTATTGGCCAACACCAGGTCGGGCCGGCCGTCATTATCCAGGTCGCCCACCGCCAGGCCGCGACCCAGATGGGGCGTCTGAAAATACCTACCCCCCTGGGCGGAGATGTCCACAAACCGCCCCCCCTGATTTTTGAGCAAGACGGCATTTTGCTTGCGCGGCGCTGTTTTCGGGTGACGGATTACGTGTCCATTAGTTATTACCAGGTCTTGCCAACCATCATTATCCAGGTCGAAAAAGGCCGTCCCCCAACCCACGTAACCGCGGCCCAGGGCGGAAATTCCGGACGTGAAGGAGGCATAGACAAATTGCGCGCGGGCCCCATTCTGATACAGGGCATGGAATTCGTCTTCGAAATTGGTGACAAAAATCGACGGTAAGCCGCTGCCATCGTAGTCGCCGACATCGACGCCCATGCTGCCGTTGGCGATCCCCTTGTCATCGAGGGCGACGCCGCAGATGCCGGCTACTTCATCCAGAAAGCCGACAAAGCGATCGACGTCCTTACAGCGGGGGAATTGCGTGGCCAGGGCCAGGTTGGCGGGCAGGCTGGGCCTGGGAAAAAGCTGCAAGGCCAGAGCCGACGGTCCGGGCCGCTGGCCCAGGCGGTTCAGGTAGAGGAAATTTTCGACCGTATCGTTGGCCACGTAGATATCCGGCCGGCCGTCGCCGTTCATGTCGGCAATGACCACCCCCAGACCCAGGCTCTCTTTGACGGGTTGATCGTGCGCGTCTTTCTTGCGGCCCGGCAAGGTCAACCCGGCCCGGGCACCCATTTCAGTAAACGTGCCGTCCCCGTTGTTGCGAAAAAGCAGGTGCGGCAATCCCTGAAAGACTTGGGGCCGGCACAACTCCTGATAAACTCCCATCGCGGGAGAATAGGGAGGACATTTCGGATGATTGGCCGGCGACCAATCCCCCATCTGGCACAGATACAAGTCGGCGAAGCCGTCCCCGTCCAGATCGGCCCAGGCCGCGCTGGTCGCCCACGTGATCCCGGTCAACCCCGCTTTGGCGCTCACCTCCACCAGCTTGCGGCCTTGGGACGGATCGTGCCGATCGACCGGCTCATTGTGGTACAGGGCTACGCGGCCCCATCCCGTGACCAGCAAATCGGGCCAGCCGTCATTGTCGTAATCGGCGACCGCGCAGCCGTGGCTGTAGAAAACCGCCTGCGTGGGCATGACTTTGGCGGTGACGTCCTCGAAGCGCCAGTTGCCCAGGTTTTTCAGCAGCCGGCCGGGATAGCCGTGAATGGCCTTGATTCCTTGTTCCGCGGAGGCCTCGAAATAACCGCCGCCGGGAAGGAAAATATCCACCAGGCCGTCGCCGTCGAAATCGAACAGGGCGACGCCGCCGCCGATCGATTCCAGAATGGCATACTGCCCAGCTTCCTCGCCGTTGCGATAGATGAAAGCGGGGCCCAGGGCGGCGGATTTATCCTCGAACAGGGGAGGGCCCATTGTTTGCCCATCTTTGCCGTTCACCGGCGAGAGAGGCGACCGGAAATGGTCCAATAAAAAATAGGTTCCGCTGCCGAGCAAAAAAAGCAGCAATCCGCCGGCCGCCCACCACACCTTCGAACGCGTGTTGCCAGCGCTCATTTTCCGCCTCGCAGTGCCCTGGGGATCACTTTTCCATGCCGCCCAGCTTCACGAACCGGTTGAAATAACCTGCCACCCGGCCGCTGTCGGCGTCGCCTTCGTGCACCAAGAGCCCGTAGCGGAAATGAATCTGCTCGCCCTTGGCCAGGCGGACCAGGTCGGTGCGACCCTTCATGGCGGGGAAGCGGGCGCCGGACCGGCCGAACGGGTTGGCGGCGTGCAGGCCGTAGCCGCGTGTGTGCCAGCAGCTCGGGTGCGGGTTGTGCGGATCGCACAAAATGGCGATGCCGACCGTTTTGCCGCCCTGCGGCCCGGAGTAATCGCACCACGTCGACTTCTGGCCCCAGCATTCCTTCTCGTTGATCTTGCCCTCGGCGTTCTGGATCTTACCCTTGCCGTTCTTGCCGGCGGTGATGGCGTCGTGCACGCGCACGCCCATGGCCCCTTCCTTGGTATCGCCGAACGTGATCGGGCAAACCGTCGCGTGCAGGGTGACGTCGAACACCAGGAGGCGGGCCTTGCCGCCAAATTCATAAAAGTACAAGACGCGGGTTTCATCCATGATCTTCGTGCCGTCGGCGGTGCGCCATTCGTTCTTGGTGGCGATGCGGCCTTTCCACTTTTCCACCTTGGGCTCGCCGACCTTGGTGCACACGATGCGGCCGTGTCCTTTGCTTTCCGCCCAGAAATCGACCCCCTTGACGTTTTTGACCTTGTCCTTGAGTTCGAGGCCCTCGGGAATGACGTCGCCCCAACAGAACCAGGCCGACTTTTGATGCGGGTGGTCGGTGCTGTCGCCCTTCTTGGCTGGGACCATCGGCCAGGCCCGCGTGACGGCAATGCCGCCCGGAGCGTTCAACGGCCAGACGATGGGCTTGGCGAACTTCGCGTCGATGTGATAGCGGCCGACGAGGTCGTCCACACCGGCGATGAAGTCGATGTACCCCTTGCCGGACTCGATTTTGACATCGGCGCGGATTTGGCTGCCCAGGAAAACCAGGGCCAGCAAACTCAAGCTCCAAAATCGGTGTTTCATAAACCCCCCAGTAGGTTGAATAGGAAATTCACCGCAAAGGACGCAGAGGAATCATAACTCCGTCCGGCGAGAAAGCGAGGACCACGACCTCTCCAGCGTCAGAAAGGTGAGTCAAACGAATAGCCGTAACTTCCTATCACCGCCCTGAGCAAGTAATAGACCAGAAGGCCAATACCGAACATTACCGCGGTAAACAACCCACCAGCGACCGAGAGCTGTTGGGGCGATAGGTACAGAACCGCCCCAACCCGCTTGCCGAATATCAGGAGCAGGAGGCCGAGGATCAGGCACATAGGGCAAAGCCCTACCCCTGTTAACAAGATCCCGACAATCGGCTCCTGCCGCATGGCTGCCGCCAGAGGGGAATAGATGCATTGGTAAGACAAATAAACACCCAGCAGGAGAAGCAAACAGCCGGCACTGCGGCCAAACAAAGCGGGGTCCCACCACCCATCAATTCCTCTGCCGGCGCAGGGCGGGGCGGCTAGGTTAGAGGGCAGCTTCTTCCCGCACGCTTCGCACCAGCCCGCGGCTGCTTCCCGACGGGTAAGAGGGACGTTACAAGAGGGGCAACGCAACAACTCCATTAAACGACCCCACTTTCTCGGGTGATGCTCGCCAGCAAACGATATTTCCAAACCCCCGCCCGTCATTCGAGGGGGGAGTGGGCTTATTCCCCGCGCGAAGGGGGTAAGAAATCGATCCCATGAGAAGCCCGCCTTCCTAAACGGGAGTTCTCCAACTTGTGACAGGAAAACGGAAACAATAACCCTTGGGTCCATAGTCCTGCCTTTAATTAGAGACGCCCAACTCTTTGGCCAAGCGGTAAATTTCTTTTTACTCCGGCAGCGGTTGGCCGCGCGTTTCCGGTGCGAACCATAGTAACACGAGGCCCGCCAAGAACAAGCCCCCCAGGGCGAACATGGCGCCCGCTAAGCCCCAGTGCAAGGGTGCGCCCTGGAGAAAGGCGAAGCCGAGCAGCACCGGCCCGGCGGCGAGGCGGGCGGCGTTGAAACAAAAACCCGCCCCGGTGCCGCGCAGCCGCGTCGGAAACAACTCCGGGAAATACACCGCGTAGCCCGCGTGCATGCCCAGCGTGAAAAAGCCGAACAGCGGCAGGATGAGAATCAAGCCCAGGATGGAATCCGCCAACAGGCAGGTCACAAGGACCAGAGCGAACCCCATCCCATGAAACAGGGCGAACGCCCGCCGCCGGCCCAGCCGCTGGCTGAGCGGGGCGAACGACAACAGCCCGAGTCCGCCGCCGGTGGTGGCCAGGAACATGCCCAGCATTTCGAACTGTTTGAGCACGTCGTCATCTTGCTGGCTTTGCATCTGGTGGGCCTTGGCCGCGCGCAGCAAATCCTTGCCGCGAAAATGCGTGCCCCAGAAGGTGGCCAGGCCGATGACGGCCAGGCCGGTGGCCACCAGCGTGTGCCGCCGCAGCGCCGGCGAAAACAACTCGCGGAATCGCCCCAGCTTCGCTCCGGTATCCTGCTGGGAATGCCGCCGGGCCGACTCCCAGCTTTCCGGCTCGCGCATGCTGACCCGCACCCAGAAAACCAGCAAGGCCGGCAACACCCCGACCACGAAGCCCCAGCGCCAGCCGGTTTCCTTGTCGGCGCTTACAATGAACAACCCGGTCAGCACGGCCAGGTAAGTCCCCAGGACGGAGGACGCGTGAAAGATTCCGGAAGCGGCCGGCCGGGCCCGCGGCGGAAATACTTCGGCTACCACGGCCGCCGCCACCGCCCATTCGCCGCCCACGCCCATGCCGACCAGGAAGCGCAGGATTGCCAGCTGCCACCAGTTGTCCGCCAGGGCCGTCAAGCCCGTGAAGGCCGAATACATCAAGATCGTGACCGCCATGGTCCAGCGCCGCCCCCAGCGGTCGGCCATCATGCCGAAGACGACGCCGCCGACGGCGCCGCCGGCCAGAAACGCCGCGATGCCGATATTGACGAACAGTTCCTTGTATTCCTCCAAGCCCGTGCCGCGCAACAGCACCGGCAGCGCTTCGTTCATACAAGCCCCGAAGATCTGTCCCTCGAATACGTCAAACACCCATCCCGCCGAGGCGATGGCCAGGACCATCCATTGATAGCGAGTGACGTCGCGATACCACGGGGAGTCCGGCGAAGGAGGTTGCATGACGTTGTTGGTTTCCGGTCTGGTTTACGTTGGGTGTGCCCAACGTTTCCGGACCTGTTTGCTGAATCCACCAGAAGAAGAGAAAGAGTAGGATGAAGAGTAAGATTAGGAAGACGAGTAGGAACAAGATTAAGAGTGAGAGAAGGATCTGCTGGGGGTTTTCTTACTCTTAATCGTGCTCCTAGTCCTCTTCCTAATCCTCATCGTACTCTTGATCTTTCTCTCTTCCGGTAGGT
>CAZFGM010000506.1:0-5536 GCA_964518515.1 uncultured Alcaligenaceae bacterium
TTTGCGGGAGGCGGCCGCCGAAGTGCCGACGCTGACCCCAGCCGTCGGTCGGGGCTATCCGGGGCAAGCCGAATAGGATATGTCATTCCCATTTTTCCATGGCAAATAGGTAATATGGGTAATATAGGGTACCGAAAAACTCCAAAATCAGGGTGCGGAATGTGAGTAACTAAAACTAAACTAAGCTAATACTGCCCCGTCGGTATTTTGGGGGCTGGTTACTCCCCGGGGCGGGGAAAACGTCGCCGTCCCGGATTAAATCCCTATGGTCCTTTCACGCCGCCGGCAACTTCACGATCGTCAGCCAGAAATCCTCAATCGAGCGGACCACGCCCAGGAACTGATCGAGGTCCACCGGCTTGGTCACGTAGCAGTTGGCGTGGCGGTTGTAGGCCTCGCGGATTTCGTCGCGGTCGTCGAGGGTGGTCATGATCACGACCGGAATGCGTTTCAGCTCGGGGTCCTGTTTTATTTCCTGGAGGACCTCCCGGCCGCTTTTCCTCGGCAGGCACAGGTCCAGGAGGATCAGGTCCGGCCGCGGCGCCCTGGCGTAAGAACCTTGTTGATGCAAAAACGCCAGGGCTTCCTCGCCGTCCTCGACGTGGTTGACGTGGTTGCGCACCTTGCCATCCTTGAGGGCCTCGATGGTCAGGAGCGCATCATCCGGACTATCCTCCACCAGGAGAATCTCGATGGGTTTGCCCAGGGTGGATGTCATCATGAACGGAACCTCTTTTGTAGATATCATCATGAACTCCATCTCTTGACGGGGTATTCCGGCCATCCCCTTTCAGGTAGGCCAGACGGACAGGGCACGCAGCAGCGCCCGCAGAAATGATCCCAAGATTCTTTGTTCCCGGTCGCTGGTGGCCGGTTCTTCCCTGGCGAATGTCTTTCGCGGGAAGGCCTGGTCCTCGGAACGGTCCCACTCCGAAAGCGGCGGTTGGACCGGGACGGGATCGCGAACGCACATAACCTTCTCCAAGATTCAGGTTGATCCCGCACAGGGTGCAAATCCAATGGGTTGCGTCGCAATTCTCGCTCGGCGGTTTCGCGTGAACCGTATCATGCGTGAGGAAAAGTCGCAGCCAGGGATAATGCGAACGCGAAACCGCCGAGCGAGCTTCGTCGACGCAACCCGTGGGACTTTAAGCGGTCCAGGTGCACAGGGAACGCAACAGGGAGGCGAAGAACTTCCTCATGGTTTTTTCTCCTTTGGTTTGGGGCCGGGAAACGCAAGCGCCGCTTTCTTTCGCCGGAGAAGTCAACGCCCGAATCGGGAAATGAACCGAAGTCGATACCGCGGGCGCCGTGAGAGTCTTCATGGCCTTCTCCCTTGCGAAAGGTTTTTTCTTGGAATGTTAAAGGGGAGAGCAAAGGCCGTGCCCAAGATGGAAACAAACCGACGGGGGAATGTATCCTTTTGGTAAATTTGAAGTTGAGTTTTTTTCAGGAATTGAAGAGAGATTGCAAAAACCTGGAGAAAGTTCGAAAAGCGCTTTTTCATTGAACGACAGCGCCTTGGGTTTGAACGCGGGCGGAGTAGTCGATCATTTCAAGCCGTACTTTTTGATTTTTTCGATGACCGTGCCGCGGGCGATACCGAGGCGCTTGGCGACCTGGGCCTGGTTGCCGCCTTCCTCATCCAGGGCCAATTTCAATAGCTCCCGCTCGAGCAGACCATTCAGGATGCCGAAGAGGTTGGTCTGGCCGGTTTGCAAGGCCCAGCGGATGGCCTGGTGCAGACCGGCGACGGCCTGATCTTGCGACAAGGAAGAGGGACCAGGGCCGCTCCCTGCCTCGGCAAATTCGAGATCGGCCGGCAGGATTTGCGCGCCGCGGCACATCAAAAAGGCCCGCCGCATCACGTGCTGCAATTGCCGGACGTTGCCCGGCCAGGCGTAGCCGCGGAGTTTTTCCCAGGCGCCCTCGGATAAGGCCGGCGGCGGTCGGCCGGTGCCGTGGGCGACACGGGCCAGGAAATGCTCGGCCAAAAGCTGCAGATCCGCGCCGCGCTCGCGCAGCGGCGGCAGCCGCAGCGTCACGCCGGCCAGACGGTAATACAGGTCTTCGCGAAATTTTCCCTCGCGAATGGCGGTTTCCAAATGGCGGTGCGTGGCCGACAAGACGCGCACGTTGACCTTGATCGGCTCGTTGCTGCCGATGCGGAGGACTTCCTGGTTCTCCAGGACGCGCAGCAACTTCGCCTGCAAGGTCGGCGGCATGTCCCCCACTTCATCGAGAAACAAGGTCCCGCCGTTGGCGTACTCGAAACGGCCCTTGCGGAGCTTGTCGGCGCCGGTGAAGGCCCCCGGCTCATGGCCGAACAGTTCGTCGTCCAGCAGGTTCTCGTTGAGGGCGGTACAGTTGAGGGCCACGAACGGCTTGTGCTGCCGCGGGCTGTTAGCGTGGATGGCCTTGGCGACCAGCTCCTTGCCGGTGCCGGTCTCGCCGTGGATCAAGACCGGGGCGTCGCTCTTGGCGACTTTGCCGATGGACTTGTAAACCTCCTGCATGGGTTTGCTGTTGCCCAGCAGCACGGGTGTCGAGGCGTCGCCGGCGGGCTCTCCCGGCAGCCGCACCGCCTCCTTCATGGGCCGGGCCATTTCCAGCGCCTTGTCGATCAACGGCTCCAGCTCGGCGAACAGCTGATCCAGCTCCATGGGCTTGATGACATAATCGAAGGCGCCCAGGTTCATGGCCTGGATGGCCGTATCGGTGGTGGCATGGCCGGTCATGAGGATCACCGGCACCCCGAGCCCGCGCTGTTGCAAAGCCGCCAAAAATTCAATTCCCGACATCCCGGGCATCTTGTTGTCGAGCAGGACGAGATCGAAGGTTCCCTCCGCCAAGATGTCCGGCCCTCGTTCAGCCCGTTCCAGGCAAGCCACCTGGTGCCCGTGGCTCTCGAGATCGAGCTGCAAGAACCGGGTCAAATCGGCGTCGTCGTCGATGAGCAAGATTCGGGGCATACCATCCTCAGGGTGGAAGCATCTCTCTTTTTTGCACACCAATCGACAAATAGCAACTCAAATATTGCGCAGCAAAAAGGGAAGGACCATGCGATCCTTCCCATAAAAAACCCGTAGTCGCAGGCTTTAGCCTGCGAAACCGCGCACCCTGAAGGGTGCGGCTACAAGAGAAAAGAGTTTCGGAAAATTTCAAATTCTAGGCAAACTGCGGGGCGGTTTACTTCTTCTTCTTATCTTCCTTCTTGGTCTTGGCGGGTCCGCCGACTTTGCGGTCTTTCTTGTTGGTGGGGCGGACGAGAACGATGCCGCCGTTGGGGCCGGGGACGGCGCCGCGGACCAGCACCAGGTGATTGTCGCTATCGATCTTGACGATGGACAGGTTGCGGACGGTGGTGCGGGTGCCGCCGTAGCGGCCGGCGGCCAGGTGGCCTTTCTTGGGCCGGCCGGAACCGCGGTTCGAGGCGTGCGAGCCGATGCTGCCGCCCGAGCGGTGCACTTTCTTGGCGCCGTGGGCGGCGGGCAAACCGTGGAAATTGTGCCGCTTCATCGAGCCAGTGAAGCCGCGGCCCTTGCTGTTGCCGATGACGTCCACCGCCGGCACGCCTTGGAACACCTCGGCGGCGGTCAGGATGTTGCCGACCTTGGTGGTCGCGGGTATCGCCAGGCGAAATTCGCGGATGTGGCGCTGCGGCTCGCAGTCGGCTTTTTCGGCCAGCGGCACGCCAGCCGCCGCCAGGGCCTTGCGGCGATTCGAGGAAAAGTCGGCGGCCACGTGGCCGCGCTCCGCCCGCGTCGCCTTGGTGCGCGGCTTGTCGCGGAAGCCGAGCTGCACCGCGTCGTAGCCGTCGCGCTCCTGGTTGCGGATCAACAGCACCGGGCACGGCCCAACTTCCAGCACCGTCACGGGGCTTATCTTCCCCCGGTCATCGTAGATCTGGGTCATGCCCACTTTCATGCCGATCAACCCTAATGGCATCGTTGCACCTTTTTCGAAAACGAATATGGGAAAACCAGGAAAAGACTATGTAACCGGTCAGTGGTTTTTTTCTGGTCTGAAAAAGAGCAGGAGTAAAAGTAAGATTAGGAGTAGGAAGAGGATTAAGAGCAAGAGCAAGATAAAGACAACCGAAGCTTTTTGATCATAATCCTACTCTTTATCTTGCTCTTAATCCTCTTCCAAATCATAATCTTCATCTTACTCTTTCTCTTCCTTTTTCCCAGAGCGGGGTAACAAACCCTGAACGGTTAGTAGATTATTATGGCAACTGCGGGGGCTTCGTCCAGAAGGAAAGGGAGGTGTGTCCGTTTATTGTCTCCCCTCCTGAACCGCCGGCATCAGGTCGTTGAGTTCCTCAATCAGCAACATGCGAATGTCCCGGATGGAAGCCGCGAACCAGGGCAAGCTGCGGGACAGGTCGATGGCGGCGAGAACGCAGGTCACGGCGTTGATGCTCCTTATCCAAACCCAACCGATGGAAACACCGCGCTTGCATGAGGTGTCTCCTTGATCGTTTCAGGACGAGCCGCAACCAGTTCTTCCCTTAGGAATCATCCCAACCATTTCTTGGCTTCCTGAATCGCTCCTTTGCCGCTATCGACAGCCTTCTCCCTCACCGGCGCCGCATCCTCGTCGTCGCTTTTCTCCCAGAATTCGAGCCAGAATCCGCCGTTGTCCTCAGATATCTCGACGGCCCGGCCCTTGTTCATGACGTAAAGGAACGACGAGGCGCCGTGGCCCTTCAGACACACCTTCTCGAATCGTGGCGTCAACTCATCGAGGATCTCCGCCAAGGTCGTTTTGACAATCATGGTGACGCTCCCATAGTGCCGCCTTGAATTGATTCCGTGTCATTCCTTCCCGCGGTTGAATGTCCATGTGATTCTCGCGCAGCAACTCGGGAAGGCTTGGATCACCGCGCGTCTTTGCCACCGTCAAACCGAACGCTTCGATTGTCGCTATCTCTACCGTGATTAAAAGGCTGCCTGGACGGAAGCTCGGAAATATACTGCTCGCGCCCCAAAGTGAGGCCGTTCCAGGTAGCCGCATTCGCAAGAATGCGGGTCGTCTGTGCCCGCATTCTTGCGAATGCGGCTACCGGAGGAATGTTTCAATCTTGGCCGCGCGAAGTATACATCGGCCGGCGATACGGCTTCGGCGTCGAAAACCGATATTGCCTCTTCGCCTTGACGCAACTGGAACCGCGGTTTTCCAGGTTGATAAATCCGATGAACGCTGGGCTCGGCCACGGGGGCACCTGAAGTATTTCGCTTGACCTGGGCCTTGTGACTGTCCGCGTTGCCGCGCGTCTGCGAGGCCTTTCCGCGTCCGCTCGTCCGAGTTTTGACCGGCGCCAGATTAGCGAGTGATCCGGCAGTCCGGCAGCGCCTTTCGCAGCTCTGCCACGCCTTCGTCCGTCACCTTCGTGAAGCCAAGGCCCAGCGTGTGCAGGCTCTTCAGCCCGGCAAACTCCTTCAGCCCCGCGTCCGTCACCTTCGTGAAGCCAAGGCCCAGCGTGTGCAGGCTCTTGAGGCCGGCCAGTTCCTTCAGACCCGCGTCCGTCACT
>CAZFGM010000507.1:0-5533 GCA_964518515.1 uncultured Alcaligenaceae bacterium
AAAGGCAAGTTGCGGCAATTGTATTCCAAGGACGGCATGGATTGTTACCTGGCTGCCAACCATGTGTTGCTCAAGGAGTTCAAAGCCCATGCGTGGGACCTGGAGGCGGAGCTGCGTGCGGCAAAGTGATTGGGCTACCTGCCTCAGATTTTCAAGACTTCGATGTCGAGACGATTGGCGCCCACTTCACGCTCCAACCTGGCGGGGTGCTGCAGCGTCCGGACCGCTTCTGCATCACCCGCTGGACGTTGGGCCGGTTGGGTAGATCGATCCGGGCCGATAATGTCCCGGGTCCCTGGCAAGGCGCCGTCCTGTCCTAGCCGTTGCGGTTTTTCCTTCGGTTGGCGGGCCCCGGCAGAAAAACCGCCGGGCTCACATGGAAGTAGCCGGCCAGCTTGTCGATTTGCGCCCGTGTCAGTTGCCGCTTGCCGGCAAGGACTTCGGAAACCGTCGATTCGGCGATGCCGGCTGCCCTGGCCGCTGCCGCCTGCGTCACGCCTTTGGCTTCGATCAAGTGTGCAAGCATTTCCGCGTCGGAAAGATCGGCGGTGGCAATGGGATGATGGTCGTTTTCGTAGCGCTCCACCAGATCGCCCAGCACTTCCCGGTAATCCGTTTCGGCCTGGTCCAGGTCGTCCCGGTCAAGAAGACAATTCAGCAGGCCGGTAGCCCGATCCAACTCGGCTTCCGAAACGATGGGACGCAGAGGGAAGCGCCGGATCAACGCCAAGTAGCTGGCGGGCGGACGCGCGGGCCGGTTGGCCTTGCGGTCAATCGTTTTTCCACTGGCCACGATCGTACTCCTTGTGTGTCAGCACGCGGCGAACATAAACCTTGCCCCGGTCGTAGTGAATGACCGTGACCAGGCGATACTTGTTGCCGCCGATGTTGAACACCGTGAAGCGGTCGACCTGGTCGGCCTTGGCATAGGTGGCCCGAAGGTCGGCAAACGATTTCCACTCGGCCTGTGCCGCCGTCCGATACCACCTCCGCAAAAGTCGCTCCGCATCCGGGTGCGAAGCCCAGAACCTACGCAGCGCCTTCTTGGAAACCACGTGCATGACCCATCATCTTCGCAAATCGTGAAGTAGTCAAGGGGAACGGCCGACTGACCCTGGAGGCGGGCAAGGAAAACCTCACCCTCCGCAGGCACACGGCTGGGATCACCAGTCTGGCCTTGAGCGGCGATGGCAAGCGGCTGGTCTCGGGGGGAGCGGGTACACGGATGCTGTCCACGGCCTGGCGCTGAGCGGCGACGGCAGGCGACTGTTCTCGGGAAGTTACGATAAGACCATCAAGGTCTGGGACCTGGAGGCGGGCAAGGAAACCCTCGCCCTGCGCGGGTACTTTTATTTTTCTTCCGTGTCCGGGGCGATGCCGTCGGCGGTGACCAGGAATGGGCGGGGCGTGATGGGGTAGGCGGAGGAATCGTGATCTTTTTTAAGTTGGCGGGGGATGCGTTTTTTCAAGTTGCGGCGGTTGGAATAGGCGACGAGGGTTTCACGGTTGGGGATGCCGGCCCAGAAGGGGCTGCCCAGCGGTCCGGAAAACAGGCGGTGGAAATCGGGGTGCAGCAGTCGGCTGGAGGCCAGGCCGTCGGGCGTGGTGACCAGGACGAGCCTGCCGCCGTCTAGTTGCCGCGAGCCTTCCAGGCGGCGGGGCCAGGGCAGGTTGACGAGGTTGTCCATGGCCTTCTGCTGCATGGTCTCGGCGGTGATGCCCCAGCGATTCAAGTCCCAGCCGGTCAGGAAGCGATAGTACTTGTTGCGGCGAATGACGTAGACGATGACCACGTCGGCCAGCCATTCCTGGACGAAGAGGTGCTGGGTCGGCCCCTTGGCTTCGACGTAAGCGCGGTGCTTGAGCACGGGCAGAATGCAGCCTTTGACCTCGTCCCATTCTTCCTCGCCGAGGTTGGCGTCGGCCGAGCGGCTGAGGCCCTCGATGAAGTTCTTGACAATGGAATCCTTGCGCTTGGGCGCCGCCAGCACTTCCTTGTACAGGTTGCTCAGGTACACCATTTGGTTCTTGCCGCGGATGCCTTTTTCGTGGAACTCGAACTCCTGATCGGGTTGCCGTTCTTGCAGTTGCTTGAGGACTTCGTTGGCGACGCGGCGCATGAGCAGCTCGTCGTCGCGGGTGATGAGCAGGCTGGCCATGACGCGGTCGAAGGCGGGGTTCCAGGCGTCGCGCTCGGCGGCCGGCACCTGGGTGCTGGCGAACAGCACGACGTCGCCGCCGACGACGATCCAGTAATGGCCGCCTTCGCCGTCCTTGACGATGTCGGCCTTCCAGCCGTGGTTGCGCAGGGTGTGATCTTCGCGCGGGTTGGCCGCCTCGGTCTTGCCCAGAAGCTGGTCTATCAGCTTGGGCAGATCCTCGGCCAGGCGCTCGGTATCCACGCTCATGGGCATGATGGAGATCCACAAGCCGACGTCGTCGCGCTCGTGCGGTCCGAAGCCGCAGGAACGGGCCTCGTCTTTCTGCACCTGGTCCCAGTAAGAGGGGTATTCCAGCCGGTAGACCTGGGCCGGATGAACGAATTTTTTCCACGGTGTCGCGAGCATGATCATTTCCCGGTGCGAATGCGAAGGTCGCTGCCCATGATTGTAGCGGACCAATGGCGGGCCATGAACCCCCTGGGATAAGAAAAAGAAGATTGCCAATTGCCAATTGCCAATTGCCAATGAAAATTGCCTACTGCCGAATGCCTCTCTTCAATTGGCAATTGGCAATTGGTAATTGGCAATTGGCAATGTGCCTTTCCCGAACGGGGCATGACAATGAAACCCCTTGACCCCAAGCTGGCCGGCAAAACACTCCTCGCCTGGGGGGTGCATGGCTACACGGCCCTGGGACTGGTGGCCGCCGGCGGCATGGCCCTGGCCATCCTCGATGACCCGCCGGCTTTCCGCCTGGCCTTTTTCCTCATGCTGGTCGCCACGCTGATCGACGCCAGCGACGGCACCTTGGCCCGCTGGGTGCGCGTCAAGGAAGTGTTGCCCGGCTTTGACGGCCGCCGCCTGGACGACCTGATCGATTTTCAAACCTATACGACGTTGCCGCTATTGTTGATTTGGCGGGCGAATTTGCTGCCGGCCGGCCAGGAAGCCTGGCTGTTGGCCCCCCTGTTGGCCAGCGCCTACGGCTTCTGCCAGGTCGCCGCCAAGACCGACGACGGCTATTTCCTCGGCTTCCCCTCGTACTGGAACATTATCGCCCTTTACCTTTACATCTTGCAACCGCCGCCCGCGGTCGGGGTCGGGGTGCTTTTGTTTTTCGTCGTCTTGACGTTCGTGCCGGCGCGGTACCTGTATCCCTCGCATCGCGGCCGGCTCAACCGCTGGACCAACCAGCTCGGCGCCGCCTGGGCGATTCTGCTCGTCTGGATCCTGGTGCGCTTGCCGGAAGAATCCCTGGAAGACGGCCAAACCGCCGACGATTTCACCCGCCTGCTCGCGGGCCTGTCTTTGTGCTATCCCTTGTATTACCTGGCGGCTTCGTGGATCATCACCTGGCGCATCATGCGCCGCGCCCGCCACCAGGCCGAAATCCACCGCCAGCATTTGGTGGAAGCCAAGGAGATACGTACCGTGGAAGGCGAGCGCGGGGGGTAAGTGCGTCTGACTTTCCCGACCTGGATGAAATTCGATCTTCCCCTTTTCATCACCTCATATCGTGGATGCCTCGCTCCCTGCGGGTAGACCCTGAATTGAAAAGGCTCCACCCCTTTTTTCGAATTTTCTTGTCTTGGCCGGTCGCTTCCCACTCACGCCAACGCCAAGAAACCGTTGGCGGGAGTGGTATTCGTCATAACTGATAATATTTCAATAGGTTGCGTTCTGTTTTTCTCCAACTGGCGTCACATTCGCGCACATGGGTAGGGAACATGCGCGATCTGGATTGGGTGCGGTTTTGGCACCATGCAGGTAAGGTCATGGTCGCGGAGAAAGCGCGCCTGGAAACAACAACATTAGGCAATCATGGTTCTCTTCTTGCAGCCGCCTTTCTTGGCGTTAGAATGTGTTTCGATTCCGTTTCCGCTATTCGTATCTTCTTATTCAAAAAATTCGCGGCGGGTCATCGCCCCGGCTTTTACGTCCATTAAGATAGAGGCCCCCGTGGGACAGGCCCCTCCTTGGCAGCTGGAAAACTACCGGGCGTTCTTGCGCTTGCAGGTCCGGCAACTGTACCGCGACCCGCGTCTGGAGCGGCGCTTTGATTCTTCCGATCTGGTCCAGGAAACGCTCCTGAAGGCCCACCAGAAGCTGGACCAGTTTCGCGGACAGACGGCAGCCGAGCTGGTCAAGTGGCTCCAGGAGATTCTGGTCCATACCTTGGCCGATGCCGTCCGGCAGGCGCGGGCGCAAAAACGCGATGTGGCTCTGGAAAAATCGCTCCACGAGGTCCTGGCCGATTCTTCGGCCAGAGTGGCGGCCTTCCTGGAAAGCGGCCAGCCGTCACCCCTTCAAGAAGTCGAGCGCGGGGAGTTGCTCCTGCGCCTGGCCGCCGCCATGGAGGAAATTCCGGAGGATCAGCGCGAGGTAGTTATGCAGCGTGATCTGCTGGGTCTGCCGGTCGCCCAGATCGCCGCCCACCTGGGACGGACCGAGAAGTCGGTGGCGGGGCTGCTTTTGCGCGGCCGCCGTCGCCTGCGGATGCTGCTGTTTGAATACGAGGGTTAAGGAAGTTAATCTCGATACTGCAGATAGCAAGGACACCATTGCGCTTTTTTTGAGGATTCGTTCAGCCCGGGTTTTCAGGCCCGGATTCGTGCAGCGCCGGGTTTTCAGGCCCGGATTCGTGCAGCGCCGGGTTTTCAGGCCCGGATGATTGCAGCGCCGGGTTTTCAGGGCCTGGATTCGTGCAGCGCCGGGTTTTCAGGCCCGGATGATTGCCGCGCCGGGTTTTCAGGCCCGTTCACGGGCCTTGCCGCGCAGCGGTGTAGGCCCGCCGTTGAACGGCGGGTGAGCGGTATCGAACAACGTGTCCGGCGAGCCCCGTTTACGTTTACGGGGCTTCTCGCCGTTGGGCTTTAGCCACCGCGCGGCCCGGTGATAGCGGCCGGAGCGGAGCACGAGCGCCAAGAAGCGGCTGAAGCCGAACACCGAGAAGGCCCGTGAACGGGCCTGGAAAAACCGGGGGAGGTAACCCGCTCACCCGCCCTGCAAGGGCGGGCCTACACCGCTGCCGCGGCAAGCCCCGTGAACGGGGCTAAGGAGAAACGCCATGACTACGAACACATTCCCCTGCCCGGGATGCCATGCAACCCTGAGGGCCAGCAATTCCCAACTGGCCGGTAAAAAAGTGAAGTGCCCCAAATGCGGCACCGCTTGTCCCGTTCCGGCTTTTGAAAGGTCGGCTACTCCGCCGCAATCGGTGAACGACCCGGCCGATAGACCGGTCCCCATCGGGGACCAAAAAGAGCCGGCGGGTTTTCCGACCACCGTGGACGAGCTGAATCTCCCCTCCACCGAATCCTTTCAAGACTCCGCGTTGGAAGAGGCCATCCTGTCGTATCTGAAAGCGGCGG
>CAZFGM010000508.1:0-5525 GCA_964518515.1 uncultured Alcaligenaceae bacterium
GGGCCTAAAAAACCCGAAATATTGGCCAAAGACTTCATTTTCAAGGGAGCGGCGAAATTATTGCCTTTGAAAGGCGTCTGCGGGTTTTCCCCCGTAAACATTTCAGCCAGGACTAGGCCCAATTGAAAAACATCGCTTTGGGTTGTCGGAGAATCTCCGCCCTTCAAATAGCTGATTAAATCGGGGGTTCGATACAAACGAGGCATTCCAGGCCCACTGCTTTCTTTCACTAAAAGCCGATCCGAATCAGATGCCCGAGGGCGGGTGGTCAGGCGTTTCACCAGGCCAAAATCTCCTAGCACGCAGGACCCGCCTTTGAGAAAAATGTTTTGCGGCTTGATATCTCTATGAACAACCCGAAGGGAAGCGAGGCAGTATAAAGCCGAGACAAGCTGAACAGCGTATGCCAGTTTATCGACAATGGAAAGATCGCCCCGGAGAACCTCTTCCAGCGTTTGCGGCAAATACTCGACAACAATGAAAGGATGGGCGTCCAGAAGTTGGCCCTCGTCGAAAACCCGCATGACCGCGGGATGGTTACAGGTTTTGAGAAAGCGTGCCTCCTCCAGAAAGTTCTTGCGCCACTCCGGCTTGGAAATGCGGTAAAAAATTTTCACCGCGAAAAAGAGGCCACGATGAGGTCCTGAAGCGGCCAGTGCCAAATACGTCTCCGCATTTCCCCCTCGGCCGAGAAGTTGAAGGAGAATGTATATGTTCCCATCTTGGGATTGGAGGGCGGTTTCAAACGGAAGGTCAAGGCGATCCATCATGATTTTGCCTGGAGGGATCGTTCCACTTCATTTACTTCCGGCTTTGACTATCGAAGTTTGATTATTCCTATCCGAATCGAGTTCCGGAACATGGAAAAAAGGAGCGTTGGGATTGTCAAGGTCATAACCCCAGGCAAGCTTTCTCTCAAGGAACAGGTCATGCCAAGCTCGCAATATGTCTTGCTGAGGGGGCAACCGTTCCCCGATACTCAACTGGTTGGCTACGGCCCGAAGAACAACACGTTCTTGTGCCCAACCAGGGCCGCGTTGGGCAATCTCTACCGCTATTTGGTAAACAATATCTTTAAGCTCCAGAAAACGCATTTTTTCCTTCATGACTTTCAACCTTTCAAAGAGAATTATTATTATACAAAAATCCTCTTACCGCTTGAACACCACCTCTCCCCCCTTCGCCGATTTGTTCAGCCGGTTCTCGACGTGCAGCCCCTCCAGGATGAACTCCACCACGCTGGCGGTCAGGGGGTCGCCGGCTTCGTGGTGCAAGGGTTGCAAGGCGGGTTCCTTCAAAAACTGAAACACTTCCTTGTACAAGGGCGTCACCTCGCCGAGCCGCTTGACGTAGTCCTTCGACGCCACCCGGTCGCCGGTGACGAAGGTCTTGCCGTTCTCGAACCATTCGATCAGCGGGCGGAAGTGCTTGGGCTCGAAGTGGGTCTCGAAGATGTTCTTGACCGCCTCGCCGACGAGCTTGGCCACGACCTTGTCTTCCTGGCCGTCGTCCTCGGTCAGGGTCAGCTCGATCTTGCCGCGCGCGCTGGCGGCGAGGTAGGCCAGGTCGCTGATGCGCGGCACCACCGGATTCTCGCCCAATAATATGCCGCGACGCTCGGCGTTCGAGATCATGGTCTCGTAGTTGGCGATGGACATGCGCACGCTGACGCCTGAGGCCTGGTTGACGGCCTGGCTGGAGCGGGCCAGGCGGGCGGTTTCTTCCAGGACCTCCTTCATGAACGGCGGCACCAGCACGCGGACGGCGTCGCGCTGGGCCCAGGCGTTGGCGTCGGTGATGGCGATGCCGTGCTGGCGCGTGAGCGGATAGTGGGTCTTGATGACGCTGCCGATGCGGTCCTTGAGAGGGGTGACGATGCGGCCGCGGTTGGTGTAATCCTCGGGATTGGCGCTGAAGACCAGGCACAGGTCCAGGTCCAGGCGCACCGGGTAGCCGCGAATCTGGATGTCGCGTTCCTCGAGGACGTTGAACAGGCCGACCTGGATTTTCGGACTGAGGTCCGGCAGCTCGTTCATGCAGAAGATGCCGCGGTTGGACCGCGGGATCAGGCCGAAGTGCATGGTCAGCTCGCTGGACAGGTAGCGGCCCTCGGCGTGCTTGATCATGTCGATCTCGCCGATGAGGTCGGCAATAGTGACATCGGGCGTGGCCAGCTTTTCGTGGTAGCGCTGGTCCGGGCCGATCCAGGCGATGGGCGTCTGCGCGCCCTTGTCGGCGATCAGGTCGCGGGCATGGCGGCTGATCGGGCTATAGGGATTGTCGTTGACCTCGCTGCCGGCGACGATGGGAATGGCGTCGTCGAGCAGATGGACGAGCTGGCGGAGCATGCGCGTCTTGGCCTGGCCGCGCAGGCCCAGAAACAGCATGTCGTGCTTGGACAGGATGGCGTTCTGGACCTGGGGAATAACGGTGTCATCGTAACCGATGATGCCGGAAAACAGCGGCGCGCCGGTCTTGAGCTTGCGGATGAGGTTGCGGCGCATCTCCTCCTTGACGCTGATGACCGCGTAGCCGCTGGCCTTGAGTTCGCCGAGGGTGCGTGGTTTATCCATGGATACGGGAGCCTCCCTGAGTTGCTGTGAACAGGGAACAAAGACTGGGCCGGCGCCACCCGCTCATGGTTTTTTGGATAGCGGATTCTTCAGGTCGATCTCTTTGGGGGGCAGCTTGGGGAAAACGGGTTTGGTCAGGCCCCACAGGCGAATCGTGTGATCCGCGCCGCCTGAGAGGGCCAGCCGGCCATCGGCAGAAAACGCGACCCAAAGAGGAACCTCGGTATGACCGGACAGTTTGAGCAGTTCCCGGCCGTTTTCCAGGTCCCAGAAGCGCACGGCTTTATCCGCGCAGCCGGCCAGGCAGCGCTTGCCGTCAGGGCTGAAGAGCACATTGCGGCTGACGATCTCCGCGGAAAACTGGCGCAGCTTCTTTCCGGTATTCAGATCCCACAAGCGAAACATTTTATCGCCGGCGCTATAGGACAAAGCGCGGCTGCCGTTCGGCGAAAAGGCCAGATGGGAAGCCGGATGGGCGTGCCCCGGCAAGGGGCGAACGATACGTCCGGTGGTCAGGTTCCACAGGGCCACGGCCTTGGTCGTCGAACTGGAGCTGGTCAGGGCCAACTTGCCATCGGGAGAAAGCGCCACCGCCGAGAGCACCTCGTTTTGTTCCAGGAGTTTGAGGGGTTTGCCGTTGCCGCGCTGCCACCAACGGGCGCTGCTGTCTTTTTGCTGCACCGCGGACGTTTCCCCACCACTAGTCGAAAGAAGATAGCCGCCGTCGGCCGAGAAGGCCAGAGCGGTCACCGGATAGGCATGTCCTTCCAGACGCGACATCCGCTTGCCGGTTTCCACGTCCCACAGGCGGATAGTGGTGTCCATGGCCGCCAAGCTGTCCAGCGCGGTTCGGCTGGTGGAAGCGGCAAACTTGCCGTGCGGCGACAGGATTAGATTACCGGGATGAGACCCCGTCCGCGCGGCTAGGTCGTGATCGAGAGGGAAACGGCGCATTTCCTTGCCCGTCTCGACGCTCCAGATGCGCACCGTCTTGTCCCGGCTGCCGGAGACGACGCGGCGGCCATCGTCCAGAAAGGCTACCGAAAGAACCCAGTCAGTATGTCCGTCGAAACGGCCGATTTCCTTCCACGGGTCGGGAAGGGCCAGCAATGTCCATTCGCGCGTGAGGACGGAGGAAGAAAGACCGCCGTTATCCACCACGCGGACTTCCAGAGCAAGCTTGCCGGGCTTGAGGCCGGCGAGAAACACCCGGCCACCCGCCGCGTTTTGCCAGTTCCCTTTCGGATCGAGGCGAAACTGGTAGGTCAACGGATCGCCATCCGGATCGGTCCCCTTGAGAAGAATCGTTAGATTACCACCCGCCTTGGGTGTAGCCGGCTCCACCTGGGCGATCTTCACGGATGGCGCCCGGTTCAAGCGCTGGACCGTCCAGGTGCGGGTCACGACCTGTGAAGAGAGTCCTTTATCATCCACCGCGCGCACTTCCAGGGTGAACGGGCCGGGCTTGAGGCCCGTCAAGGTGAACCGCCCGTCCGCCGACGTTTGCCAATCCTTGTGGAGTTTGGTGCGGTACTGGTAAAGCAGCTTGTCGCCGGAGGGATGAGTTCCTTTGAGCTGCACGCGAAATAGCTCTCCCGCCAGGGGCGAAGCCGGATCAGCGCCGGCAATTTCCACCGTGGGCAGCGGCGGTTGCAGCAGCCATTCGCGGGCCACCACCGCCGAGGCAATCCCTTGGCCATCAACTACTCGAACCTCCAGCTTGAGCGGCCCGGCCTTCAAGGCGGGCAGACGGAATTGGCCCGCCGCCGCGGGTTGCCAAGCCTGGCTGGGGTGCGTGCGGAATTGGAAAATCAGCTTTTCGGAGCTGGAAGAACTTCCTTTGAGATACACGGTCAAATCTTCCCCGATCTTGGGCGCCGCCGGCGCCAGTTTGACGATGGCGACCACCGGCGGCGGCGGTGCCGCGATGTTCCAGTTCCGGGAAACCACCGCCGACGAACGCCCCTTGCCGTCCACCCCGCGCACTTCCAGGGTCAGCAAGCCGGGCTTGAGTGCGCTCAGGGCGATTTTTCCATCAGTCGATGGCCGCCAAGCCAGCTTCGAGTCGGTGCGGAATTGGTAGGCGATTTTTTCTCCTTCCAGATGGGTTCCCGTGAGTTGGACGGTGAGGTTATCGCCGGCTTTGGGCGCGGCGGGCAGCACCTGGCCAATGGCCACGGACAGCGGCAGCACGACCGTCCACGACCGGGTCACCACGGGCGAAGCGATACCGGTATCATCAACGGCCCGAACGTCCAGGTGCAGCGGGCCGGGTTTAAGGGCCGCGAGTGTAAGCCGCCCCTCGGGCGCGGGTTGCCAATCCGGGGCCGCATTGGTTTTGAACTGGAATCGGAGTTTCTCCTTCGCCGAAGGATCACCTTTCAACTGCACGCTCAAGTTGCCGCCGGCGAAGGGATTGGCGGGGTCTACTCCGGCAATCGCGACGGTGGGTCTGGTCCGGATGATGAAACTGCGTAACTCGATCGGCGAGGCATTGCCTTTGGGGTCCACGGCGCGCACTTCCACGGTCCACTTTCCCGGTTTCTCCAGGGCATTCGGCAAAAAGCCGTTGAGAAAAGGCTGCCAATTTTCTTTCGGCCCGGTGCGGAATTGATAAGTCCACTTCTTGTCCCCCGGTTCTTTTTCTTTCAGGCGGACCGTCCACTGACCTTGCGGGCCGGCCACCGGCTCCAGGTCAAAAGGCGGAATCAGGAATTGTGGTTTCTCTTTTTCGTGCTTGGGGGGTTTTGCAAGTGGTTTGCCGGAATCCCCGGCCCCGGCCAGGCGGTCTTCGGTATCTTCTGACGGGGGAGTCCACCGGTCCCAGAACCAGGCCACGCCGCCCGCCAGAATCAGCAGCAGCAGAAACAGCAGCAGCAGGAGGAGCCCGCCTTTCCCGCGTTTCTCCATGTGCGGTACGGCTACCTTTTCTCCGCACTTGGGACAGCGGGC